>JAICHI010000033.1 GCA_025922735.1 Nitrososphaeraceae archaeon
CGTACTACTTGACACTTTCCACATGAACATTGAAGAAGACTTGTTTAAAGACACAGTACAAAGCTCCCGCAAGTTTTTGCGGCATGTGCACTTTGCCGACAACAATAGAAAAATGCCAGGGTTTGCTCATATTGATTTTTCTACAATTGTAAAAGGTCTAAATGAAATTGGCTACAACGGCTATATCAGCTTTGAACCCAACATTGCTGACAGGAATTATGAACATGCAACTAAATTTGGACTTGACTTTGTTAAGAGAATAGTACAACAACACCAAGACAAATAACATCAGCGTAGCCTACAGCTCAGGACGAATAAAATTCCACTATAATCTAATTTTTACAAGGAGCTTCAGTTTCTCTCCATCAAGGAGAAAATAACTAGATCTCGCTAATTAGCGGTCTGCTTCAACCGATTTAAGAAGTAGCCAGACTCTTCGAGTTTGTTTAGTGTATCGTTCCGCAGGCTACACTATTTCATAAAAAATCATGATATTTAGGTCTTGGGCGTTACAGGTTCGAAGTTTTAAGAAGATCTCATTATATCCTTCAAGCATCAAAGGAAAATTTGCTAGCAATAGAATGACAAACGTGGAGGTATGGCAGCTGTTGTTATTGTTGTTCTAAAGAAGGTCCCATGCATAGTGCTCTAGCCGTCCGAGAATCCCTTGACGCGGTTTTTGATTTCATCTTTTTCTGACTTCATGTGCTCTCTAAGCGACTCAACCGTGTCAAACGACTGACCGCATTCCTTACAAATCAATAATTCACTTGAAGGCACACATTATTATCGAAAACAAGATTTAAAAAACCTCCACTTCTGCAACCACGGAGTAATTTACTTCTAATTCCTCACCATTGTCTGGATTAGAAAAAGAAGACGTCACATCTATCACGTCATCTGTAGGATCGGTAGCTCTTAAATCTCGATGCGTTACATTAAGAGCGTTGCTTCAGCAATTCTTGCTCCAGAGTGGGACAGAAATAGCAATAATCGCCGCTGCAGTAATAATTGGTCTACTCGTGGTGTGGATAATTGTTTCAATACCTGTGTGGATAGCGGCCAAGATCCTTACTCTGGGAAGAGTGAAGTTTAGTCGCGCCATGCTGGTGACGGCTCTTGGCCCCATAATATACGCTATAGTATTTTTCATTTTTGCTGCTTTACTTACCGCGATAGTCGGAGACCCGACTGTGCCTGTCATAATAGCGTTCATTGTCGCCTTCATTGCGTGGATAGGCGTATTCAAAAAAGGGTTTCATACTGGATGGCTTAGAGCACTTGGCATAGCTATCCTTGCAACCATATTATTTGCAGTAATTGGATTTATTATCAGTCTCCTAATACAGGTAATAGTCCCCGAAGCTCCGCCAATAAGTCCTATTCCGCTGCAGCAGGCCTAGACGCTGATGCGGTAGTTAAATTCTCTTTCAGCCCACTCTACAAGAGCTAGCAAGTCCTCGGCCACATAGTCTGAACTCTCTTCTGCGACTGGCCGCAGCTGTGGCGTCGTGACTGTTGTAATGCGTAGCTCACCTCTGACCCTTCCCTTCATCTGCTTAGCGGTAGACGATAGAAATCGAAGCGACCCTTCACCCGAAGAAAATATACATACAAGCATCAGGCCATGCTTATTACTCCACAAACGTAACAAATAACGCTGAAAGTCAATATCAAAGAAAGGATCAATCTGTTCTCCCACATCGCCAATATAGGACGAATCCCAGCCGCGAGCCAACAATGCGACAGCTGCGCTTTTAGCCATATGGCTCCTATCTTCAGAGCCAGCCACGCATATGACATGGGCGTTTGACTTTTGCTCTCCAGGACGGACATTGAACTTAACCAAATCAATAAGTTCCATCATGAGACTTGACAAAAATGTCCGTTCTGTCTTGTTGAGTTTCCCTCTACTATACAACTCGCTTATGGTGTTAACTGCAGGCACTATGACATCTGTCATCACTTTTACTTGGTCGACATTAGAGTTCATGACACTCAGTAAGATTCTTCGGGCGATATCTTCGTCACCGGCCAGAATCGAGCTTATCAGCTTTTGCTGAACTTGAACATAGTTGATGGGAAATTCGATATCCCCAACTCCAATTTGTACAAACCATATGTTTACATTGCCTATCTTTTTCTTTTTGAGAAGACCCATTGCATGCATGACATCAAGATATTTAGTAATTGTCATCCTGTTGATGCCAATCCTGTCAGCGAGTTCTACGCCTGATAGTCCTGTGCCACCGGCGCTCTGCAAAACATCAATTATCCTGCGCTTGATCTCGTCAAGTGTATAACGCCGGTACATAAATCATCTGATCTTATGCAAAATAAAACCTTTTTTACCGGTGCTTTTTATTAACCATCTTCCTTGAATTTGATATCAAATCAGTAAGAGCGTTGAAGGCTTTTCCGACCTGCTCCATCTTTACAAGTACTATGGTATCAGTATAACAACTGACAGTGTCCTCAATGTTTATGTGCCTCCTAGCAAGCTGGTTATAGAAAGCAATGGCGCATCCTGGCGTCTTGATTATATCTTCTGGACTGTGTATAATGATAGCTGCTAGGCCGTTTTCGATTTCGAGAATATCGTCATAGGAAAACATTACTTTGACATCTTGAAGCAAAAGATCGTCAAAGGCAAGCGTAATTGACACTATGCTTTCTGATATGCTGATAAAATTGCCAGCGCTCTGGACCATTGCTTTTGCAACCTTTTCAATCGTCTTTTTGCTCTTCTTGGCTGAGAGCTTGGCTACGTCTGTGTTGACGGTTATCGTACTAGCTGCCAATATTGATGCAATGGGCTTTTCCGGTACATTATAATCGTACTTTGATCGCTTTAGAGCTGTGATGATGCTTTCTATACTGATATCTTTGCCAAGCATATGGTCTATTTGCGGCTTAATCAAACGGGCAAGCGCGCTGATGTTACAATAATTACGCTGAAGCGAGTCTTGAAATGAGAGATCGCTGCTAACCATCTCTCTAACGGCCTGAGTTATTGATTTTTGGTTGGTGGCCAACATGGGTCAATATCACCTTGATTTAGGTCGTTCCTGACCAAAAAATATAAATGTAATGCTCGAAAGGGACACGCATGTAATTGGGCAACAATGGTAAAGTCATATTGGCTTACTCAGGCGGCTTGGATACTTCTGTTTGTATAAGATATCTCCAGACATTGCACAAACTGGATGTGATAACTGTCACTGTCGACTGTGGGCAGCACGACGACTTTAAGGAGATTGAAAGGAAGGCGGAAGCAATAGGTGCAATAAAGCATGTTTACATCGATGCTCGCGAAGAGTTTGCCCGCGATTATATAGTCCCAAGCATTAAGGCTAACGGCCTCTATCAAGGGAAGTACCCCCTTGCGACTGCACTTGCTCGTCCACTAATCGCTGCAAAAGCAGTCGAGGTTGCAACGAGGGAAGGCGCAACTGCAATAGCTCATGGCTGCACAGGTAAAGGCAATGACCAGATTAGGTTTGATGTTACAATGCATGCGCTTAGTCCAAACCTTAAAATCATTGCTCCAATACGCGACCTCAACCTGAGCCGCGACCTTGAAATATCCTTTGCCAAAGAGCAGAAAATACCAATAAGCTCCGAGGCAAAGAAATACAGTATTGACATCAACCTCTGGGGTAGAGCATTAGAAGGCGGTAAGATAGAGGAAGCTGACTTTGAACCCCCTGAAGAGGCATTTGAATTTATCAATTTTCAGAATAACGAGGCGGGTTATATGGAAATCGAATTCGATCAGGGCGTCCCGGTAGCGGCTGATGGCGAGCATATTCCTCTCATTGACCTTATCCAATACGCCAACGATAAGGCCGGTGGACATGGGGTTGGTATCATCGACCACATTGAAGACCGCGTAGTGGGAATTAAGTCACGAGAAGTGTACGAAGCGCCAGCTGCAGTGGCAATTATTGAGGCCCACAAAGACCTAGAGAAAATGGTGCTTACAAAGCATGAGCTTGCATTCAAGCAGATAGTTGACAATCAGTGGAGCTGGCTTGCATATTCTGGCCTCTGGGAGGACCCGCTGCGCACAGACTTGGATAAGTTTATAGATGCGACACAAAATCGCGTTTCAGGAAAAGTTCGGCTAAAGATGGAAAAGGGATCGCTTCGAGTGGTTGGCAGGGAATCAAAATATTCCTTATATAAAGATAATCTGGCAACATATGCCACCGGTTCGACCTTTGACCAGAGTCTTGCAAAGGGGTTCGTGGAGCTTTGGGGGTTGCAGTCAGTCATCGCAAATTCTGTGGCTGCAGGCCTATCTAGAGATAAAAAAAACAAAAAGGAGGTAAAAAATGAAATCAAAAGTTGAATGCCAAGAATGCGGAGCTGAAATCAGCGTTCCAGAAGATGCAGTGGTCGGGGAGATCATAACTTGCCCTGACTGCGGTGGCGAGTATGAAATCGCCTCAAAGGGAAACGACAACCTGGAGCTCAAGCCCGCTGAAAGAGTAGGCGAAGACTGGGGACAATAATGGTTGAGGTGAGCATCATATGCGACAAAGTTCGCTTCGAGGAGAAGGCCCTGTATGAAAAAACTCAGAAGAAGGGTATCAAGTCAAAGATAGTGGATGCAAAGACAATTACTATTGGCACACATAGCAAAAAGAAGGATTTCCTACTAGGAGATGTATTACTGCAGAGAAGTGTAAGCTATTACCGCGGTCTCTACCTTACTGCTAGCCTTGAATATCTTGGGTTCAAGGTAATAAACAGGTTTGAGGTGGGCCAGACTTGTGGAAACAAGCTTATCACATCGATTAAGCTCGCAGAAAACAAGATCCCCTCTCCAAAGACGCAGTTTGCATTTAGCGCAGAGTCTGGGCTAGAAAGCATCAAGAACAACGGCTTTCCACTTGTCCTAAAACCGATCGTAGGCTCATGGGGAAGGGGGATATATCCACTTCGTGACCTCGAGACTGCAAGCATGATAATTGAAATGAGGGAAGAGGATGACAGTCCACTTTCTCGAATATACTACATTCAAGAAATGGTTGATAGGCCGCCACGCGACATTCGCTGCATAGTAGTAGGCGACCAAGCCGTCACTGCAATCTATCGCTATTCTTCACAATCAGAATGGCGAACAAATGTTGCCCGGGGAGGCAAGGTCGAGCTTGCGCCGATAACAAAGGAGATCGAAGATCTAGCCCTAAGGGCTGCAAAAGCTGTGGGAGGAGGCATCCTGGGCGTGGATATGATGGAAGACAAGCATCATGGGCTGGTCGTTCATGAAGTAAATAATACCGTAGAGTTTCGCGGTGCTGCCAGCGTCTCAAATGTTGATATTCCAAGCGAAATGATCGACTACGCAGTCAAGCTAGCAAGGAAATGATGACCTATTCTGGTCATTAGTGACCTGTTCATGGTTATAGCTGACCAAAAAATATAAATGAGGATTTTTGAAGCGAAAAATTAAAAGAAATGCATTTTAGCAAAGGAGAATTTCAGAAATGAAAGTTGGAGTGGTTGGCGCTTCCGGATACGTAGGAGGAGAACTACTGCGGCTTTTGGTCGCTCACCCAAAGATAGAGCTTAGTATGGTGACGTCGCGGCAGAAGGCAGGCGAGTATGTGCACCGTGTTCACCCAAGCTTGAAGGGTTTTGTAGACATTACATTCTCTCCGATGGACATGGAAAAGCTGACGGACAATTGCGATGTTATATTTACATCAGTACCACACGGCAAGGCAAACAAAATAGTTAAGGACCTATATGACAGAGGAATGAAGATAATAGACCTGTCAGCAGACTTTAGGCTCAAAAATCCCAAGGACTACGTAAGGTGGTATGGCTGGGAGCACCCTTTCCCTGAAATGCTGAGCAAGTCAGTCTACGGAGTTCCAGAACTTCACCGGGAAGAGATTAAAAGCGCACAGTTGGTCTCCTGCCCCGGTTGCATGGCAGTAACCTCACTTCTTGCCCTTATGCCACTAATTGAAAATGATCTCATAGATACTGATCACATTGTAGTGGACAGCAAGATTGGATCCTCTGGAGCCGGTCAGAAGTCCAATGCAGGGACGCACCATGCAATGCGTTATGGCGTAGTCAGACCCTACAAGCCTGCAAAACACAGGCACACCGGTGAGATTGAGCAAGAGCTTTCGCTCGTCGCAAAGAAGCAAATTAAGGTGAGCATGAGTCCCCACGCAGTCAATATCGTCAGAGGCATCCTCACTACTAACCACACGTTCCTCAAGAGACCTGTGGAGGAACTAGAGCTATGGAAAATGTACCGTAACGCGTACAAGGGTGAGCCCTTTGTAAGATTAATTCGTGACAAGAAGGGCCTATACAAGTTTCCAGATCCGAAATTCGTGGTCGGCTCGAACTTTTGCGACGTAGGCTTTGACATAGATGAGTACAACCAGAGGATAGTGGCACTTTCTGCATCTGACAACCTCATGAAGGGCGCTGCTGGCTCTGCAATACAGAATATGAACGTGATGTTTGGATATGGCGAAAACGAAGGACTGATGTATACCCCATTGACGCCAGTATGATAGTCATAAAGATAGGCGGAAGCGTAGTAGACGGGCTTCATTCATCAGCCCTTGCAGACATAAAGTCAATAGCTGAAAAGTATAAGCTCGTTATCGTGCATGGTGGAGGCAAGGAAGTGACTGCTACTGCGACTAAGCTGGGAAAGCAGCAAAAATTCATTGTGTCGCCAGGCGGTGTGCGCAGCCGTTATACAGACAAAGAGACTGCCGAGATCTATACGATGGTCATGTCCGGAAAGCTGAACAAGGCAATAGTCCAGATGCTGTTGCGCCAGGATATCAATGCAGTAGGTGTTGCTGGAATAGACGGAGGTATATTGAAGGCAGAGAGAAAGAAGAAACTTCTGGTTATAAATGAAAAAGGAAGAAAGATGATGATAGAAGGCGGCTATACCGGCAAGATAACATCAGTAGACGCTTCGCTGGTAAGTGATCTCGTTCGCAGTGGCTATGTGCCTGTGATTTCGCCGATTGCGTTGAGCGAAGAATTTGATTTTCTCAATGTGGATGGCGACAGGGCTGCAGCATATGTGGCAGGAGGCATTAAGGCAGACAAGGTTATCTTTATCACAGATGTAAATGGCCTAATACTAAATGAAAAACTTGTCAGTTCAATGACCCTAGATCAAGCAAAAGCGGCATTACCAAAGATAGGGTCTGGTATGGACAAGAAGGTGCTTGCGTGTATAGAGGCACTCGAAATGGGAGTCAAGGAGGCAGTGATTGCTTCTGGTCAGACTGAAAACCCGCTGTCAACTGCAATGACCCATAGAAATTGTACGGTGATAGTTCCATATTGAATGACGAAGACCGGTATCTGGCAACTCTTTACCAAAGGTTTCCAGTGAATATTGCAAAGGGCAAGGGTACAAGGGTGTGGGACAATGCAGGCAAGGAATACATTGACTGCATGGGCGGTTATGGAGTTGCTCTCGTTGGCCACTGCAACGACAGAGTGGTAAACGCTCTCAAAAGGCAGGCAGAGATACTCATTACCGCACACATGTCCACATACAATGATACTAGATTAAAATTCATGGAAAAGATAGCGTCAGTGGCGCCGCCGTCTTTGAACAAGATCTTCTTTGCCAACAGCGGTGCCGAATCTGTCGAAGCCGCACTCAAATTTGCACGCAAGTACAGCGGCAGGCATGGTGTGATAGCAATGAATGGTGCATATCATGGCAAGACGTTTGGCGCGCTTTCTGTGACATACAGTGAAAAATACAGAAAGTCGTTCATGCCGCTACTGGATGGTGTGAAGTTTGTTCCCTATAGCGATCCGTCGATGCTGGAAGAAGTAATCGACGATACAATTGGAAGTGTAATCCTTGAGCCCATTCAAGGCGAGACTGGCATTATCGTTCCTCCAGATGACCTTCTGCCAAATATCAGAGAGATCTGCAATAGGCGCAACCTTGTCCTTATCTTTGATGAGATACAGTCAGGCCTTGGGAGAACCGGAAAAATGTGGGCAGGTCAAAACTGGAACACCACCCCGGACATTATGTGTCTTGCAAAGGGTGTAGCCGGTGGAATACCTATGGGGCTTGTTCTTGCCAAGCAGGGGATAATGGATGCAATGAGGGTAGGTGAGCATTCTTCTACATTTGGTGGAAGCCCTATAGCATGCGCCGCCGGCACTGCCACAATGGAAGCTTTGATTGATGATAAACTGGTTGATAATGCTGCAAAGATGGGTCTGCATTTTAAAGAAGGACTCAATCGACTGAAGGAGAAGCACAGGATAATCCGACAGGTAAGGGGTATTGGCATGATGCTAGGAGTCGAACTCCGCTTTGACGTCAAAGATATACTCTTTGATGGAATTCGCCGTGGATTGCTGGTTCTTTACTCGGGAAGAAGTATTCTAAGACTGCTTCCGCCACTTGTGATGGACGAAATGACGGTTTCCCGCGTAATTGATATATTAGACGTTATATTAGCTGATGAGGAAAAGAGAAGAAATGTCAGCTAAGGTAGATGAAACTGATGAAAAAATAATACGCATCTTGCAGGCAGATTCCCGCAAGGCATTTGTAGAGATTGCTAGTGAGATAGGACTTTCCGAATCAGCAGTTCGGCGAAGAGTCAAGAACCTTGTCGATAGGATGATAATTAAACGCTTTACTATTGAGCTTGGGGCAACCGACAAGACAAGTGCGATAACGCTAATCTCTGTGTCTTCAACTGCAGATACATCGGCTGTGTCCAATCAGCTGATGAATCTAAATGGCGTCAAAGTGGTCTACGAAATAACTGGCCAATATGATATAGCTGCTATAATTGCAGCGCCAGCGATAGCTGACATCAACAAGTGTATTGACGATATACGCAAGACAGAGGGCGTGTCTGACACAGACACCGTCATAATACTTAAGACTATGCGCTAGTTCCTCTTGCATAAGCATATGACATCATTCTTTCCTGATATTGTACAAGGCCCTATATGCAGAATTATAGGATATTGCTGAAGTATGCAGTAAAACTAGTCAACTAGTATATACTTGATGCACGCGTACGGTGTTTCCTTCGACGCAGGCATATATAGCATGAAATCTCTAACGGCTATGATGTTGTCTATATTTTCAATCGGCCTTGCCTTTTTCCTGAAGCATCAACTTGCCAAGATGTCGATACCAAATCTGAGCACTTGACTGCAAAAAGCTTCCTATAAGAGTATATGAGAGTTGAGGAATTTATGAGTAATTAAATCATATATAATGGGCGGCAATTGTAGATCAATTCTTTTTCAAGCTTTTTACGTCCAGC
>JAICHI010000034.1 GCA_025922735.1 Nitrososphaeraceae archaeon
ATCTCTCCCTATATCTTATAAAAATTGAATATGGTTTTGACAGGAGAATATATAGCATAGTCATCTAATTTTTGAAAAATGAGTGCACACACATGTGTGTATTGTATACAAGTACGGTCACTTAAACAGATCAGTATAAGACAGAGCAATGTTTAAAATCCGAATAGCGCTGCCAAATAGATGAATTTGGTTTTTGTAGCTAGAAGCAAGTCACCAGACGAATGGAAGGCTGTGGCCTCTGCAATCTCGACCCTTGTAGACGAGGCAACTTTTGAAGCTGCTGCAGAAGGCATCTCTTTTAGAGGCATGGATCCCTCGCACATTGCGCTTATAGATATCCACTGGCCCAACCACGCATTTGAAAAGTATGAATGCGACAGCTTGGTAAAATTCGGCATCAGAGTCGACGAATTTTCAAAGCTCATAAGGAGGGCTGACAAGAAGGATGCAGTTGAAATCAGCATTGGCGACGACAGCATGCTGCATCTAAAAATGTCAAATAGTTACAAGCGTGAATATAAGAGCCGCCTGATAGAGAGCTCGGCAAGCTCTACTCCGCTGCCAAAGCTCAACTTTAATTCCAAAGCGGTATTCACAGCTATAGCATTTGACAAAGTGTTGTCTGATGTTCAGGTCGTGTCTGAGTATATCTCTATTGAATCAAAATCTGACAGAATAACTTTCTCTGGGAGAGGAGACTCGGGCGAAGCTAACATTACCCTGGAGGCAGGGAATGAAGGCCTGGAGGAGCTTGAGGCTAAGGAGGAAAGCAAGGCTACATACAGCATTGACTATTTGGCTAAGATAACCAAGGCTGTCGTATCAATGGGCGGTTCAGTGACAGCGGAGTATTCAAATAAAATGCCACTCAGGCTTGAGTTCAAGATAGCAAATGTGGGGAGGATCCATTTCTATTTAGCGCCTAGAGTTCAGGATTAGAAGACATATGCGCTTGGTAATGAAGTTTGGGGGGACTGCTGTAGACTCCCCAGACAAAGTAAGGCACATTGCACAGTTGGTACAATCCCACAAGAAAGGCAATGAAATAGTGTGTGTGGTTTCTGCAGTTCGAGGCATGACCGATGGCCTGCTCTCGATAGCAGACAGTGTCAAGCGAGGGGATAAGACGTCGCTAGATGAATTCGTGGAAAAATGTACCAATACTCACATACAAATTGCAGAGGGTGCGATTTCAGACACAAATTTGAAAACTGACGCTCTCGCCACCATTAAGAAGAGAATGAGGGAGCTCGAAGATGTACTGGGCGGCATTGTGCTATTAGGAGAAGTTACCACAAAATCACTTGACTACCTGATGTCGTTTGGCGAGCGCCTCTCCACTCCGCTAGTGTCCTTTGCTCTACAGGACCTTGGCATGAAGTCACAACACCTTACAGGTAAGGAGGCAGGCATACTCACCGATAGCAACTTTGGGGAGGCTCGACCCCTAATGGACACAACTAAGCTTAAGGTGAGCCATAAGCTCGAACCCATGCTCAAGCAGGATATCGTGCCTGTCGTAACTGGATTTATTGGAGCCGACCAGTATGGCAACATAACCACTATTGGACGCGGCGGATCTGATTATACTGCTACGATAATAGCTGTAAGCATAGGTGCTAAAGAAGTATGGTTGTGGAGTGATGTTGATGGACTAATGACTGCAGACCCCAAGCTGGTCATGAATGCAAAAGTGCTCAAGGAAGTGTCATTTGCTGAAGCGATGGAGATGGCGCTCTTTGGGGCAAAATACATGCACCCTCGCGCTCTTGAGCCAGTCATTGATACCAAGATTCCTATTAGAATCCGCAATACATTTAATGTCAAGCATACTGGCACCATCATTACACAAAATCCGGGCAAGGAATCGCAGAAAATAGTCAAGTCTGTAAGCGTGATACGCCATACTGCTCTTATTGACGTGAGCGGCGGTAGTATGGTTGGCGCGCCAGGCACTGCAGCCAAGATCTTTGATACCCTTGCCAAGAACCGCATTAACATTATGATGATATCTCAGAGCCCCTCAGAATCGAGCATTTCAATGCTTGTCAGAAAGACTGACCTTGACAAGGCTATTACTACATTGGAGCTGAGCCTCCTTGGAAAAGTCATAAAGCAGATAAATGTCAACGACGATGTTGCAGTCATTGCAGTAGTAGGATCGGGCATGCGAGGGATCAAGGGAGTAGCGGCCAAAGTATTTGGTGCTGTAGCAAAGCATGGCGTCAACGTCATAATGATAACACAGGGATCCTCTGAGCTCAACTTGGCCTTTGTTGTCAATGACGGTGACTGCGAGCAGGCTGCGCGAGCTTTGCACGAGGAGTTTGAACTTGCTAAAGCTGCGGGAAAAGGATAAATTGGATTTCTCTTGACTCTAATTTGCAAGTATGATCTCCAAGAAGGGCAAGCTGTACGTTGTTGGAGTAGGACCTGGCAGCCATGATCATATGACATATAGAGCAAAGCAGGTCATTGAGGAAAGTGAAGTCATTATTGGCTATGATACCTATGTTAGCCTTGTTGAAGATCTGATAGCAGGCAAGGAGGTCTACCGTTACGCTATGACTCAAGAGGTAGATCGAGCAAATCAAGCGATCGACTTTGCAGAAAAGGGTAGGATTGTTTCACTTGTTTCGTCCGGAGATCCGGGCATTTATGGCATGGTTGGACTCATCTACGAAATCTTGGCTCAAAAAGGTTGGAATAGAGAGGACAATAGCATTTATGTTGAGTGTGTTCCTGGCGTATCTTCGCTCAATTCATGCGCTGCCCTTGTAGGCTCGCCTCTTATGACTGACTTTGCAGTTGTTAGCATGAGCGACTTACTAGTTCCATGGGATATTATAGTCAAGCGTGTCGAAGCTGCAGCCATGGGCGACTATGTGACTGTCATATACAATCCTGCAAGTAAGAAGAGGGTTCACCAGCTGCGAGACACAAGAGAGATATTTTTGAAATACAGAAAGCCGGATACGCCAATTGCAATAGTCAAGGGTGCTTATCGAGAAAGCCAGGAGCTGGTTGTTACCACTTTAGAGAAGATGCTTGAGCACCAAGACATGCTGGGGATGATAACTACTATCATCGTGGGGAACTCGTCGACTTTTAATTACGAAGGGATGATGATAAATCCGCGGGGGTACACTTCAAAGTACGAGTTGATAAAACAGCAACAGCCGCCTACCAAACAGTAATAATATCATCACATGGAATGATTATTTTTTATTTGTTCAATTTAGCTCTTGCTATCCGTTTGTGTCAAAAAAATTGATAATTGAAAGGAAAAAGGGAAGTGGCGTCTAGATGACTTGCCACGGTCTCGTTGCGAACGTAACTCCAAGGCCAACGCCGATAATTATGCACTGATAGACGATGCTTGAATATGGAATTGGCTTCAATATTGGTTCTCCTGTGACGCTTACTGTCGCGCCCCTTCCAAGACCTGGTCCTACATGCTCGACGTTTAGCTGTGTGTGCACGTGGTACGTTGCCGGTTCGAGTGCCCTTACAGTAATTGAGTAGGGAACTGTTGCTCCGGGAGGGATATCAAATATGTTGCCGGGTGGGTCACGGGCCAAGAACTCCCATCTGTTGCCGGCGTTTGACGATTCACTGAACAGCGATAGCCACGCCCTTAGCGGCCTGTTGACCAAGCTTGTAAGCTCGCCAGTTACAGTTAAGTCTTCTCCGGTAGTTAAAGTCTGATCGGAGAATTGTTCATTATCAATTCTTACGAATCTGCTTTGAAGTTGTGCCTGCACGCCATGCGCACTCGCTGCGGGTAGAATATACGTGATTATGGAGACAGCGATGATAGTCGCAAGAGCCATCGCAATTAACGTCTTGCTTGCCATCATATCTTTATTCTTAAGTAGACCAGAAAGAACAAAGATATATATTTTGCTCCGGCCCGTCAGTCGCCGAATTTCCTAGTTTTATCAATGCTAATTAGTAACACATGCAAAGCTAGACTAGTACAAGCACTTGACTGCGGAGGAGGACGCGATTTCAGACAAGCTGGCTCTCTATAACATAGAGGAGATAGGACCGGCCACGGAGAAGCGCCTCAGAGAGGCCGGTTTTAGATCGATCCGAGACCTTCTCGTGAGGGGCCCTGTGGACATTTCAGAATCCACAGGAATGGAGATGGATGAATCAGTCGAGATATGCAATAAGGCTAGAATAATGCTTGAAGATTTGGGAATGATCGACAAAAGCTTTGTCACCGCAACAAGCCTCTACAACAAGCGTAAAGATAGCATATCCACAGGCTCCAAAAGCTTTGATGACCTGCTCGGTGGTGGTATCGAGACAAAGGCTGTGACAGAGGTCTACGGAGAATTTGGAACCGGCAAGACTCAACTTTGCCATACATTATGCCTAATGGTGCAGCAGCCAGAGTCTGGAGGCGGACTTGCTGCAAATGCAATCTACATCGACACCGAAAACACATTTCGTCCAGAAAGATTAGTTTCCATTGCCCAAGCACGAGGGTTTGATTCGCAAAAGGCGCTTGAAAATGTAATTGTCGCCAAGGCATACAACAGCGCCCACCAAGAGCTTATCATTGACGAAGCTGGTTCTGTAATTGAAGACAATAATGCTAGACTAATAATCGTTGACTCAGCCGTTGCACACTATCGCGCAGAGTTCATTGGCCGTGCAACACTATCTGAGCGACAGCAGCGCCTGAACAGATTCATGCACATATTAGTTAGGATAGCAGAGACATACAAAGTAGCCGTCGTGGTTACAAACCAGATTCAAGCGTCACCGGACGCTTACTTTGGAGACACGGTCAGGCCTGTGGGAGGCCATGTGCTAGCCCATACCAGCACCTACCGGATATACCTGAAGCGGTCCGGCAAGAATCGCATTGCAAGGATGGTTGACAGCCCCTACCACGCAGAGCGCGAAGTTCTATTTACCCTATCAGACAGCGGCATTTCAGATGTCAACGAAGCTAGATAATATTAAATTAAGGCATATGGCACTGAACTGCCATGCCACACTCGCACGGTACTAGGGTAAAGGCTCGCTCAATCCTAACTAAGGGCAATACGGTTAGGGGAATCTCATACCTACTTCAAGATTACAAGGTTGGGGACAAGGTTGTTGTCAATATTGATCCAAGGGAACACAATACCACCCCTCACCGAAGGTTTCATGGCAAGATAGGAGTCATTGAAGAAGTCGGGAGGCGTACATTAAAAGTCTCAGTGATGATTGGCGACAAGAAAAAGATACTGCAGACTAGGTTCAATCACATCAAGCTGCTTAGAGGTACTCCAGCAATGTCACGATCAGGAACAACACCAGCAGGTGCCACAAGCAAATGACAGAGATAATCAAGAAAGAGATAGTTACGCTGCCACACGTAAAGGAAATCCTCGAATCCGTCAAGCCCGATGACATGGACCAAATCCAAAGGTGGACTGCCGACTATGTTAAAAAATTTTCAAAGGTTGAGTCCCAAAAGGCACAAAGGATGACACGCCAGCTAATAGAGCAGTGTGATCTAACAGAGGAAGAAGCGGTTGAAATAGTCAACATCATGCCAACTTCACTCGAGGAGCTTAGAGCATTTACCTTTGGATGGAAGAAGTTAATCCTTACTGACACGCTTGGAAAGATACTAAATATTCTAAAGGCAGAAGACACTCAAAGTTAAATATTCACTCTCCCGTAATAGGGGTGGAACATTGTCAGGACAACAACCACCACCGCCGTCTACGCAGGATGCTTCTGGGCACTTTAGCCAAGGAGAGCACAGCCAAGCAAGGAAATATGAAGAGCACGCCTACGTTCTTGACTTTACGCCAAGGGGCAAGTCAATAAAAGTGAGGGGCAGAGAAGGTGTCATAATCCAGGCTATTGGAGAAGAGCGGCTGACCCTGCTAGAGCTGTTAGGAATCCCAAACACTACAGTCGAGATAGGCGAGCGCCTTTACATAGGGCGGGAAGGCCGTGAGAAAGTGTCAAGTGTACTTGGCAGACTAGAATACACTGATATTTCACAGTCTGCAAAAAACGAGCTGCCAAACATAATAGAAAAGCTAGTGGTTGCCAATGAAAAGCGCTTCATCTATTACATCAACAATGCACAGCCGATCACCCCGAGGATACATGCGCTGGAGCTCATCCCTGGTATCGGCAAGACCTATATGATGACGATAATTAAGGAAAGAGACAAGAAAAAGTTTGAAAACTTTTCAGATCTTCAGACTAGAGTAGGGCTGAGGGATCCCGCCAAGCTCGTAGCCAAGAGAATAATTGATGAAATAATGGGGCAGGCCAGAATGAACCTTTTCGTAAGAAAGTAATTGCCGAGAAACAATATTAGAAGGGCACTTGGTCAGCATATGCTTGTTGACCGGCAAATCCTTGCCAAGATAGTTTCTGCTGCATGCATTGGCCAGGACCAGATTGTTCTTGAGGCAGGGACCGGTCAAGGAATCCTTACGGCAGAGCTGTGCAAGTATGCCAAGCAAGTAATTTCATACGAAATCGACATCAAACTATATAGAAAGCTCCAAGAGCAGCAGCAGCTCTTGCGGCAGTTTAAGAACCTGCAGCTAGTAAACGCCGACCTTTTCAAAACCAAGGACCCACATTTCTTTGATGTCTTTGTTTCAAACCTTCCATATTCACGGAGCAGAGATGCTGTTGAATGGTTGTCTACACAAAAATTTGACAGGGCCATACTGATGGTGCAAGAAGAGTTCGCAGATAAGCTTGTAGCAAGACCAGGTAGCAAGAACTATAGGGCGATATCCGCGCTTGCAGCTCATTGCTTTGCTATCGAAAAATTGTTCAAAGTTGGAAGGAGATCATTTGAGCCGCAACCTAAGGTAGAATCTTCAATCATCAAGGTTATTCCTATCAACACTATAACAAGGGGGGTAGTAAGAAATATCAACCTCCTATTCTCAAGGCGTAACAAGAAGGCGTCATCTGTTGCTGCCAAGACAGGCATTATTGATGCAAACTATGGAAGCAAAAAGATAGATGAACTTGAATCAAGGGATCTTGTCTGTATAGCAGAGTTGATGTCATCAAAAAATGTACACTCCATCTGACGACACATTTCTTCTGGCAGATTGCATCAGACAATATTACGGCGGGCGGGCTCTTGAGATAGGAGTAGGATCAGGACTGTTGCTTAACATACTTGAAAAGAACTTTGCATACGTGGCCGGCTCTGATATTGATCTAACGGCATTGCAACATTGCAAGCAGCAGAAGACAACATCAGCAAATGTCTTACTTGTATGCTGCGACGCAGGGTCAGCATTTGGTATCGGCAAATTTGACCTTATTGTGAGCAACCCGCCATACCTTCCTAACGATGATAACGATACTCGAGATCCTGCTGTGCATGGAGGGCCTACGGGGATAGAAATAACAGTCCACTTTATTAATTCAGCCATGCCCCTCCTTGCAGGGGATGGCAAGATGCTGATTGTCGTTTCATCATTTACCAATTCTTCGGCTCTTGATAAGGTGATTGTAGAGAACAAGATGCACAAGAAGATACTAAAGAAAAAAAGACTATTCTACGAGACGCTCTCTATTATAGAGCTGAGCCTTTGAGCACTTCTTTTATTTCTTCCTTTGCAGCAGGTTGCCGGCCTGAAGAGCTATTTGATCTGCCATCTGAGACGTAGTGGTGCTTCCACCCAAATCGTATGTTACATATTTTCCTTCATTGATGACGTCTTCTGTAGCCTGGAATATTGCCTTAGAGATTTGCTTCTCTCCAAGGTATTCTACCATCCAAGCACCTGAAAGGATGGTAGCAACTGGATTGACCTTGTTCTGACCGGCATACTTGGGTGCGCTGCCATGGGCCGGCTCAAACATAGCATAATTATCGCCATAGTTGCCCGAGTAGACGTTGCCAATCGATCCGACATGACCTGAAGCGCATTCTGATATGATGTCCATGAAAAGGTTGGTGCTGAGGAGTACGCTCTTGTTGAACCTTTCCGGGTTTTTGACCAGCTGCTGTGTCATGTTGTCGATGTAGTATTCTTCAACGCGTATGTTCTTGAACTGCTCTTGAGTCTTTTCGACTGCAGCCCAGAAAATGCCATCCGTCTCTTTGAGAATGTTGCGCTTGGTTATTGCATACACGGATTCAAAGCCTCTGTCCCTGGCAGTCTTGAAGCCTGCAGTGACAATTCGCTCGCAACCCTTCCTTGTAGTTTTTCTGATGGCTATTGCAGAATCATCGCTTATCTTAAATTCGATGCCCGCATACAGTCCCTCTGTGGCTTCGCGCACACAAACAAAGTCAAGCTGTCTTTCCTGATTCTTGTACGTCTTAATAGGCCTAATATTGGCGTAAAGCTCGAATTTCTGTCGGATGCTTACTGCGACGCTGCGCGGCGCGTTTGGCACTGGCAGAGTAGTGGTCGGCCCTTTAAAGCAGGCATCCGACTCTTCAAGTAGCTTCCATACATCTGGAGAAATATAGGAATTGCCCCCATTCTTTTGCCACCAGTCTGACCCAGCATCACATAGGACCAGTTCAACCTCTGAATTACAAGTCTTCAGAACCTTGATCATTGCATCAACAAGCTCTGGCCCGGTGCCATCACCTCTAATTATCGCTGCAGTTTTTTTGCTAGCCAAACAAAGAGGTGGCCCCTTTTTTCGCTATTTATTCTTATTTACTTGTCAGATTTACACGAGCAACTATCTTGTTGTCCTGAGGGAATGGGGGCATATCAGAGGGCCTGGCTACGTTGGTAAACTCACCTGCTTCTGAGAAATAGGAATACTCTATGTTGTAATTGGTGAGGTTCAGCGTCTGCACTATATCTGTGCCAGTAGAGTTGTTGACTACATTAATTGCATTACTCATATTGTAAATGCTCATAAAATCGCCAAGCGTGAACCTGATGGGTCTGATGTATTCAATATGCACCACGTTGCCTACTTCATCTGTGTGGATGGGGCGTAAACATTCTTGGCCGTCCTTGGGCTGCTTGCCAACATTATCTGGCAGCAGCATCTGCTTGCCATCAACAATTACTTCGATTATTGGGTGAAGCTGGAATGATTCAATGTTGTGTTGGCTTTCTTTAAGGCATACCTGTGCGGGATTGGGTGGCGGCGCAAAGCTAGGGATGATCACGAGCGCGACAAGTGTTGCTGCTCCCATGGCAATAGGAGCTATCAGAAGTTCCTTCTTTCCCACCTTTCTCTTTGGCTTTTCTTCCTTTATCCTGCGTTTTGGCAACTGACGATGACTCTACGGAAACAA
>JAICHI010000035.1 GCA_025922735.1 Nitrososphaeraceae archaeon
ACAACTATTTGGTCATCCGTTTCCTTTGCAACACGTCCCATCGCCTGCTCGTTTACAATCACTGTCTTATTGAACAGGTCCTTTGGATACTTGCCCTCATAGCTACCTTGATCAGTCTCTGTAGGCGCGTCTTTCTCCATTGCAAAGCAAGCGGCTATACAGCATAAAACAGATATGAGAAAATGGATTAGAAGAATGTTAAATGCCAAGATTATAATTGACGTGGCACAATTTTTCTGCTGTGGAGATACAACACTCCTCTAGCCCAAAGGTGGCGCTAGGCCTTTCATTCTGTGCCCTTGCTATGTTGTACTCTGTAATGCTGGTTGGGGTTTACATCAGTTCCTCAAACCAGGGGCTCTCTTGTTCTGAATGGCCGCTCTGTCCAAACGGTTTTGGCCTGCCTTCTGAGAAGCATTTCTTTGAGCATTATCATAGAGTGATGGTGGTGATAACGGCTGGCCTTATCTTTGCAGCAGCAGCATACTCATTCAAGAAATTCAAGCCGGCGAGAAAAACCGCAATCATTGCCGCAATAGTTGTATCAGTGCAGATAATACTTGGCATGCTGGTGGTCACTACCCACCTTGAGCCCTTTCTCGTCGCAACTCATCTGTCAACTGGTATTCTGCTTTTTGCCATGACACTCATGACCTTCCTAGCATCGTATAAGCTGAGGCGTCAATAGACATTCATGTATATATATAAAACGACAGATTGTCTGTCTTAAAAGGGCTATAATAAGAGAGGAGAGTTAAATCAAATATTTTTCTATGGATCAAAAGCCCGAGAACCCGCCGCCGCGCTTTGACGGCCTATATTAGGACAGACAGACATCTTTTCAGTAACTCTGCACTAATTCTTCTGAAGCACTTGAATTTGTGAGCCAGAAGAATAGGAATTAGCCAAAACTAATTTTATAATACACATCATAACTCAGCTCAATTTGTACCTAGGAACTTGATCCTATTACAGCCAAGTATCGATTTAGTTCATGTTCTCTGTCTGTCTATCCAGCGAGTCCCAAGTACCCATGGGTTCACTCAGAATAGATGAGCTGATTAAAAAGGCGTTCTGTGTACAAACAGAGAGCCATCAGCAAGGTCCAAGCAGCAGTAATTACGAATAATCGTTAAATATGCTATTTATATGTGACAAGAGGTCGTTGCGCAGCTGAATCACCTTAACACGCTTGTCGCCATCCAGATCCGTCGTCAGTAAAGCTTCAAGCCCTTCTACTAAATACTTAATGTTTGGCAGTGTTAACAGTACTTTTCCTTCGTCTTGATTCTTGCTCTCCATTACTCCACACTTGTATATTACTGGCGGCGGTTATTATTATTCTCGCTGGAAGGTTTGGTGCAATAACAAATAATAGCATATATCTAATGCTCATGACCAAAGCTCATCGTATATGGCTGAGAGCCAACAGCAGACCATAATTAACTTGTACAATTCCGGCATATCGCCAGAGATAATTGCATTCCAGCTCGACATCAGCCCGGAAGATGTCGACAAGGTAATTCAATGCATAAATAAGACGGATAGGCCCGCCAAGCAGGCACCTGAGGCTGAGCTCTTGTCATCTTTTTACCTCGATGCCGTGGTCGACCTTGACAAGGCGATCAAAATGGCCCAGCAAAGAGTATGGAAGGCACTTAAGGTGGAATCCAAGTTCGACATCTCTACTGAAGAAACTCATGAAATTCTTGCCAAGTATTCCAAGTCAAAGGTTATGCTCGTAATCCTCAACATAGATCTTGTAGGCTCCACCAGGCTGTCATCTGATCTGCCGACTGATAGGCTCGCCGCCATAATCCAAGCGTTCACACAGGAAATGTCGATCACAATATCAGCGTATGGCGGCTATGTGTTGAAATATGTGGGAGATGCCATCATGGCTTTTTTCCTTGCAAACAATGACAAATATCTACCAAGCATCAATGCAGTCAACTGCGCCCACTCGATGATCAAGATAATCCGGGAAGGCATAAACCCGATCTTGAATCAGTACGACTATGCTGAAATAAACGTCCGAGTTGGCATAGACCTAGGTGAAAATGTCGTGGTACAATATGGATGGGATACCTTCAACATAGACGGCAAAAAGTTCAAGAGACCCCACTTTGACATCTTGGGCCATACCATCAATATAGCAACGAAAATGACGTCGCTTGGTAAGCCTGACCAGATAATAATAGGTCAGATGGTCTATGATCTCCTGGACGATCGACAAAAATCAGCATTTCACCGGCTTCAGGTAAGCGCTGATGTATGGAGTTATATGAGTGACTATTCCGGCGGCATTTATCCTCTTTACGGTACAAGTGGGGCTTATATGCATTAAGTATATATCAGAAAAACACACACACTATTGCTATAATTAGATGCACTCCATAGAATATGAGGACTCTTTTGTCAAAATTGCTGGTTTAATCGGAGGCGAGGAGTACATCAAAGTTGCCCGCGCCCTCTTGAACACCAAGGACGTGACAGACGAGGAGATAGCGAGCGCAACGGGACTAAAGATAAACATCGTACGCAAGGTTCTCTACGACATGTTTGGCAAAGCACTAATAACTGGCATCCGCGTCAAGGACGAAAAGAAAGGCTGGTTCGTCTACCGCTGGCGCGCCAAGCAGGATCAGGTCGACAATTTCATTGACAATCAGAAGAAAAAGATCCTTGACCGGCTCCACAATCGCCTTGAATATGAAGAATCAACAGAGTTTTACCACTGCGGCAACCGTGACTGTCCTCGGGTGAAATTTGACATAGCAGTTGAATTGTTTTTCAAGTGCCCTAACTGCAAAGGCTCACTGAACATGATAGACAATACCAAGATCAAAGAAGCGCTGCGCCACAAGATAGACCAGGTAACTACTGACATCAATTCAAACAAAAAGTAGATTTTGTGCTATATGTGTCATAACTGCATATCTCTATACAAGTCTCTAATGACATGACACAATAGTCTTTGGGTGCTGGCTTGTAACTTTTTGTAGAAGCACTGGTCTCTTTTGACGTAGCACTGCAACAGCGGATGGTAATCTATACTTATTAGTTGTTGGCTTCAAGCCAAATGAAGGTTATGTTGTCCTCTGTCCATAAGAACCTAAAATAGATCTTGCTTTTTTGAAAATATCGAACCACATCTTCCATGTCAGCTTACCCGTGTTAGTATTCTGCTTGCTTGGATGATATGAGGCAAGTAACACTTTACCGTTTATATCATAGCTCACTCCATGGCTAAACCTGAGCCTTCTCAATCCTGCTGCTCTACAGTAAGCATCAAATCCAATCTTGCCCAGCATGACAATGACTTTAATATTATTCAAAATCTGCAGCTCCGTAACAAGATATTGAGAGCAGTTCGCCATCTCGGTTGGCAGTGGCTTGTTATCTGGTGGTGCGCATCTAATCGCCGCAGTAATGTAGGCATCCTTGAGCACAAGCCCGTCATCCTTTGACCTGCTGGTCGGCATGGTTGCAAATCCTGATTCATACATGGCTCTTGCAAGCCAGTCGCCCGAGCCATCACCTGTAAACATCCTTCCTGTTCTGTTGCCGCCATGTGCTGCCGGTGCAAGCCCCACTATCAGTAGCCGCGCATTTGGATCGCCCCAGCTTGGCAGAGGCCGCGCCCAGTACTCTTCGCGCGCAAATCTCTTGACTTTTTCTTGGCCTATCTGTCTGATGTAGTGTGATAATCGTGGACAGCGTGTGCACCCAATCACCTTGTAGTTTAGCCAATGCAGTTTCTCATAGCTCGTGGGCAACACTAGCATAGAAGCACGCATGATTAGAAAATCTTTTTATCACCCGTCAAGTGCTTGTTTAACGTTTGTCTATGAACATTAGTGCTAGCGACGACTTGACCTGGATCGCCGGATCTGTGGTATTGAGCGACAACCCTCCCCAGCAGTTAAAATATTGTAGGAAAAAGTTCGGGATTAGGCAGGCAGACCTTGCAAGGCATATGAGCCTCACCCCCTCCGTCCTAAGTGACTATGAGAAGGGCCGCAGGCCATCACCCGGAGTCAAGTTCATCAAGCGATACCTGCTTGCACTCTACGAGTTGGCCAAGTCAAATGGAAAGTCTCCTGAACAAGTGGCGCCAACGCCAGTTGCCAGTGTGCATATAAACCAGCCATAACAAGACTCTTGCATATATGCCTCTCATAATAGTGTCAATGTATCCGGGTAGAACCCCTAAGCAGAAGGATGAGTTTGCCAAAGCCATCACCAATGCAGCGGTTCAGATATTGAACACCAAGTCAGAGCACGTGATCGTCGTCTTTGATGAGAAACCCAAGGAGAATTGGTTTCAGTCCGGCAGGCCTCTCTAGTGTAGCAAACTATTTTTATTTTTATCATCTTCTTTGTACTGATTGAAGAAAATCGCAGTAGTACAAATGCGTTCATCTGAAGACAAGCAGGAAAACCTGAAAAAATCTATTGATTTTATAGATGAAGCGGCCTGCAAGAATGCAAACCTTGTGTGCTTTCCAGAATTCCAGATGGCTTTTTCGCCCCATAACCAATCTGCAAACCATCTGGCTAGTATTGCCGAAACCGTCAAGGGCAACTTTGTTTTGACACTTGCAGCGGCTGCAAAGAAAAACAGAATCGGAGTTGTCGTCACTATTTATGAGAAAAGTAGCAAGCCACGGCATGTTTATGATACTGCTGTAATTATAAGCGAGAGGGGTGCAATAACATCGGTATACCGCAAGCTACACCTTTACGATGCGCTTGGGTTCAAAGAATCTACAAAGCTGATGCCCGGTAAATCAATCGTCAAGCCTGACAAGACCCCTGCTGGCATTGCAGGACTTTTGATCTGCTATGATTTGCGCTTCCCCGAGCTGTCAAGGCTATTGACAATTAAGGGTGCAGATGTGCTCATTGCACCATCTGCTTGGGTTGCAGGGGAGATGAAAGAGGAGCACTGGCAGACGATGATCAAGGCAAGGGCTATTGAAAATGGCTCCTACATAGTTGCCCCTGACCAAGTAGGCAATATTTATTGCGGCAAGAGCATGGTAGTGGATCCATTTGGCGTAGTGCTTCTAGATATGGGTAAGCGAGAAGGCATGGAAATAGTTGATATCGATAAGGCGCGTATACAGCAAGTCCGCAGATCATTGCCGCTGTTAAAGAACCGTAGGACAGATATTTACACTCTGTCTCCTAAATGAAAAAAAGAAACGAGTAGTTTCTATCAAATACCAATAACAGAATGTGTGTGTAAATATATTCATCTCCTCTTATATATAAACTAAGAGACTACAGAATCATATTTTATGTGGTGCCTCGCTTTTTTGAAAGGCAATGAATGTTTGTGCAAATTCTCCACTGCTTTGCGCCTCGAGCAAAAACAACTCCCACCAACGGCCAGCTGCATTCTAGACATGCTTTGCCCGTGGTTCTAATTGAGCCCTTTTGTGGCAGCGGCGCAGTTGCCTTGCAGCCGCCAGCATAATTCGAGCATCCAACAAAGCGCTTTTGTGTGGTGCGCGACCGGACTATGCAAAGCTGCCCCTTCTTACACAGTGGGCATTGACCAAGCGCTGCAGTTTGTGCAGTGTCCGCTGATATAGCACCATTTATTTGCGCCCCGATATCAGCTTCCTTTTCTATGAATGAGGTCAGCGATTCTAACAGTTTATCTGCTGCCTGCTCAATTACAGAAATGCTGTCCGCTGATCCTTCCTCCACATTTGCAAGCTGCTCCTCCATCAACCTTGTCATGTTTGTGGAAACTATACCCGGCGCAAACTCTCTCATAGAATCAATGACTGCAAAGCCGAGGTCCGTTACTTCTAGCCCGCCCTTGCATGCTGCCAAGTAATTCCGTTTGAATAGAGTTGATATTATGTCAGCTCTTGTCGCCTTGGTTCCTATTTTTTCCTGCTCCATCTTGGCAAGTAAGCTTGCCTGATTGTAGCGGTAGGATGGCTGAGTGAATTTCTCTTCCATTTCTACACCTAGATTTTTCAGTAGATCTCCCTTGTGGAGCTCTGGAAGCTTTCGCTGATTAAACCTGACATAAGGCTTGTAGAGGACCATCCAGCCTTCGTAGGTTAGCGTCATGCCTCCTGCCTTGAAGACATATCCGCCTACGTCGATTGTGACATTTATGTGTCGGCTGATTGCTGGATCGCCAAATGCCGCAAGGAATCTCTTCACTATAAGATCGTACACTTTGAATTCAAGGCCGCTCAGTTTCTGCCGTGGTGCAACGCCGGTTGGATAGATAGCTGGATGTGCTGGATCTGTCATCGGACCTTCATTTGGCACAAGTCTCTCTTTTGAGAGAAGCATCGATACCAATTGACTATATCTGCCGACTTTTGAAAGGCCATAAATTATTTTATCATATCCTATGGAAGGTGGAAGCTTTTGGCTTGAGGTGCGCGGATATGAGATCAGTGCCTGCAAATACAATTTTTCCGCTATTGTAAGTGTATAGCCTGGGCCAAGCTTGAACAGACTGTATGCTTCTCGTTGGAGGTCGCCGATGTTGAACGGCGCCTGCGAACGCAGTACTGACTTGTTGTCGCTAATGCTGTTTACAATTCCATTTCTGCCTAAGCAGGCATTTATGATTGCCTTAGCTTCCGCAGGCTTCTCTACTCTTGGCTTTTCATACTGCGCAGAAAATGTCTGTCCATCTTTGTCAAACTGTGCAGTTATTATCCAGTAGGGATCTGGTATGTGCAACCTGATCTCGATCTCTCTGTTGACTGCAAAGGCAAGCGTCGGTCCCTGCACTCTCCCAATTGAGAGATTGCGATATCTGCCGACGCTCTTAAACGATCTAACAAGTGCTCTTGACAGGTTCACTCCGTAAATGAAATCGAGCATGTGACGCGATCTGCCTGCATCTGCGAGCCCACAGTTTGGCTTGGTCAGATTAGCAAACGAATCTCTTATCTCTTCGTCAGTTAGTGTCGAAAATTTGGCTCTTAATGCTTCCGCATATTTATCACCACATGCATACTGTAAGATGCTGTAGCCTATCACTTCTCCTTCTTGGTCATAGTCACATGCATGTACAAATGATGAGGCATCTTTAGCCAGCCTCGAAATGACATTGATGGCTCTGATCACCTGCGGGTTCTTGGCAAGAGGCGCCCACTCCAAGTCAAGCACAGGGTACACACTTCTATTCTTGGTGACATCGGTCAGGCCATACAGATGTCCAAGCGCTGTGCATATTTTATAGTGGCGTCGACTATTTTTTACCTCAAAGATAGAAATGCCACCGGGCCTTGACTCAGTCGGCTCGCCAAGCGCCTGAGCTATCCTCCTTGCAGCTGCAGGCTTTTCACAGACGACAAGAGTGTACAACAAATAGGTGAGATCTTGGCAGACCTGCGCATATTAATCCGATCCTTTTTTTCTCATATTCCATATTGCTTGCTTATTCCAACTTGTTATGGACTTCTGTGTTTTGTCTTTCTTTCTATCCTTCTTAAAAATATAGGTTCATCATAAAATAGGAAAAACTTCAATAATGCCTGAGCGTGCGCGTATGTGTGTGACTCAGCATTGCAAGCCCGCTAGTTAAGATTGATATTTTTGCCTGGCTGCTACAGAGATCTGTTTAGACTCTTCCTTACTAAACATCTACTATGATTCTTACATATCAAGGGTGTTTAAGCTATTTATATACAAAAAAGCAATTTTTATTAGATGACAACCAACAAAGTTTGCCTTCTCGGCGCGGGCAGCACGAAATATGGAAAATTAAACGAAAGCATTATAGAGATTGCGCTAAATGCAGCCAAAGATGCCGTTGAGTCCGCTGGGATTACCCCAAAAGAGATCCAGGCTGGATACATTTCAAACGTTTTTGGGGTTGCCGACAAACAGGTTCATATGGCGCCTGTCATCATGAGTAACCTTGGAATTCCTTATGTTCCTGGCCTTACAATTGAATCGGCGTGCGGCTCGGGCTCCGTGATGTTTAGAGAAGCATATGCTAATGTAGCAGCCGGATTCTATGACTGCGTCCTTGCGCTTGGTGTTGAAAAGGTGACGCATACTGGCACGGCACGTAGCACGACCTTGTTCTCTTATTGCTCTGACTTTTTCTATGAAGGTGGCAACGGCGCGTCGTTCCCTGGGCTCTTTGCATCAATGGCCCGCGCTTACATGACTACCCACAAGGCAACCGAAGAAGACCTCGCTCACGTTGCAGTCAAGAACCATGAAAATGGGTTGATGAACCCAAAGGCGCATGTCCACAAGAAAATAACAGTCGACGATGTGCTAAAGTCACCGGTGGTGGCTTCGCCGCTGAAGCTGCTTGACTGCTGTCCGTTCTCTGATGGTGCATCTGGAGCTATTCTATGTAGCGAAGAGTTTGCAAAAAAGAGCGGCAGACCATACATCGAAGTAATTGGATCCGGTAGGGGCGCTTCGCCAGCAGCTGTTCAAGGGCGTGAAGATATTACGACCATTCCAAGTACAGTGGCTGCCGCAAGACAGGCCTACAAGATGGCCGGAGTGAGTCCAAAGGATATTGACTTTGCCGAAGTGCATGATTGCTTTACAATAGCAGAGATAATCGATATTGAAGATCTTGGGTTCTTCCCAAAGGGCAAGGCAGTCCATGCAGTAAGAGATGGAGCAACACGTCTTAACGGCGAGATCCCTATAAATCCATCAGGTGGTTTGAAATCAAAAGGGCACCCGATTGGTGCAACAGGTGTTGGACAAGTGGCCGAAGTATTTGAGCAGTTCACTGGCAAAGCCGGTGAGCGTACAGTTCCAAATTCCGAGATTGCCCTCACTCACAACTTTGGGGCCACTGGTGCTAGCGCAGCAGTTCACATATTCAAGAAAGTGGATAAGAAATGATAGAGGAGAAATTATCGACCCATAAAAGTACCGCAGAAAAGTTCATCGAGGCTGCAAACAGGAAAAAAATCCTGGCCCAAAAATGCTTAAAGTGCGGCCACCTGATGCTGGAAACTGTGTTCTTTTGTGAAAAATGCGCCGGGAACAAATTTGAGCAAGTTGATCTTGAAGGCAGTGGTATTGTCGTGACATACACCATCCAAGCAGTTGTGCCGGAAGGTTTTGAGGATGTTGGCTCGTACGCATGGGTGGTGTTCAAGTTAGACAATGCGCCCCTAAGAGCGTCAGGACTTCTCCCTGGCATCAAGACGCCTGCTGACCTGCCGATAGGCACCAAAGTGAGGGTTGCAGGCTATGACCCAAAGCACGGTCTCATGCTCCAGAAATAGTTGTTCC
>JAICHI010000036.1 GCA_025922735.1 Nitrososphaeraceae archaeon
AGCGAGATAGGAGGGCTAGAAGCGCAGAAAAATGATATAATTGCTGTCTCCTACAGCTACTGCTCCCTCATTTCAGGTGCAAGAATGATCCACTATGCTGATATGGTTATTGGTAACAGTCCTGTGTTTCTAGGTATTTTTCGATTAATGCTGAATACTAGAGAACCTGTGTTGGCCTGTCACACTGGTAATAATCTAACTTGATAGCCAAATCAGATGCATTGATACTGCACTTAGAATCAAAGAACGCATGATAATTGGCAGTACCTTAAAAAAGGGCAAGATATACCCAAAGTTGCAATGTTGGAAGGCACCAGGCCCTTATTCCGGGCCGGCTCTATTGAGTTTCAGACTAAACACCTGTTGGTGATCGCTGTTTTAGCTCTAGCTTTTAGTTGTGCCCTCATTATGAGATTTTACCCGATAAAGTATGGCTACTATCTCAACGAGTTTGATCCCTACTTCGACTATCGGGCGACCAAGTTCATCGTCGACAACGGCCTGAATGCGTACTGGCAATGGCATGATACAATGTCATGGTATCCTGAAGGCAGGGATGTACCTGGAACATCACAATCGGTACTACACATAACAGCAGCATACCTGTACCAAGTCTTTGGGAGAGGCATGTCGCTCATGGACTTTACCATTGCATTTCCTGCAATTATGGGCGCACTGACAGTCATTGCGGTATTTGCCCTTGTAAGGGTGCTTGGAGGAACAACTGCAGGGATGTTCTCTGCACTGTTTTGGGCATTTAGCCCCGCCATTATTCAAAGAGGCAACCTTGGATGGTTCAAATCAGAGCCATTAGGTCTCTTCTTTGGAATATTGGCCACATATCTATTCATATCTGCAATGAAGCACAAGGAGGTCAAGTATGCTATCGCAAAGGCAATAGCAGGTGGATTGATACTTGGTCTTGCCAATGGCTCCTGGGGAGGCATTCAATACTTTAGCATTCCCATATCGCTATTCTTTATCGCACTTCCCTTCTTTAGAAGGGATTTAACAATACCCATGTACGTCGCAATTGCATTTACAGTATTAACACTGATAACTGCTGCAGCATTTCCACGACCTGGAATATCATTTGTACTAGGTCTACCTGGCCTAGCAATGATGGCTGGTACTGCCTTTTTGGTAATTGCATACTTTGTAAGGAAGATCAGCAGACCAATGGTGCAGACAAGAAACGTGGCCTTTGCGCTTATCGCATTTGTTGCAATAGGTATCGCGTTTGTTGCGGCTGGGGCCTACGTGTCTCCTAGTTTTAGATATCTCAATGCCATCAACCCGTTTATAGGTTCGATAGATCCACTTGTTGAATCAGTTGCAGAACACTTTACACCTACCGTTGCTGACTACTTTACCGACTTTTCTGTGCTCTTGATGTTTGCAGGACTTGGCGGATGGCTTGCATTCCGCCGCAGGAACGATACAGCGATATTTGCGCTATTGCTTGGTATAACCGGAGTCTACGTCAGCGCTACTTTCGCTAGGCTGCTGGTATTTGCATCCGTTGGCATAATCGTCCTTGCAGGACTTGGATTATTCGAAGTTACGCGCAGTATCTTGGATTATAGAGAAACGGCTGCGACTCCAGCTACAGCACCAAGACTGACGGCAGCCACAAGAGAAGAAAGGAGAAAGATGGAATTTGCAAGTAGGGCACATTCTACCTCCGGACAGGTAGTGAAGATAAGTTATGTTATCGTCATGATAATGATGCTTTCAATTCCGCTTTTCTACCCTTCTAACTCAAATTGGGTAAGCTCTGCAGATGTCCCGACGGCGATCGCAAATGGCGGAACGGGCTACAGGCTACAGACTGATGACTGGACAGATGCCATGGAGTGGCTTTCACAGAACACCGAGTCGGATGCCGTGATTGCATCATGGTGGGACTATGGCTATTGGATAACTACTCTTGGAAACCGGCCCAGCCTCGCAGACAATGCAACCCTCAACCATACGCGCATCCAATCAATAGCAAGGATGTTCGTTTCAGACGAAGAATCAGCAATGAAGATAGTTCAAGACTTGAAAGCTGACTATCTCTTGGTATACGTGGTTGGACAAGTACGATTCTATGGCCAAACCAATACTAACGGAACAGAAGCCGACGGTGAAAGACTCTCAATCTACACATTAGGCCAAGGCGGAGACGAAAGCAAAAAACAGTGGTTCATGAGGATTGGAGGCTTTGATGAGGCAAACTATATTGAGGAGGATGGATTCACACCCAAACCAGAATTCTGGAATAACACTCTCATTGGCAAGCTCTTCCCGTTTGAGCCTCTGTACTATGCAAGCTTTGGTGCGCAGGGCCCATCAGAAATACAGGAGACATGGCAGCCTGGACTCGTCGGACTGTATGCACAAAATGTAAAGTATCCAGCAGACGGAGGAAATGATCAGCCGCTACACCTTGTCTACACCTCTCCAAGCTTTGAGAACGAAGAAGGCCTTATGTTTGGAATATTGATTTACAAGGTAAACCATGACTATGCCCCAGAACCATAAGGGGACCCATAGATCTTCAGCAGGAGCATTAACCAAGCCCAAGATTCACGCCTAAGACCATGTCCAAGCCAAAGTGATAAAATCACTCCGAGAACCATCGAGATGGAAGAAGAATTCTTATCCATATGCAGCTCTCAAAGCAGGTTGTTGAGAGTCTGTGATGTTCATTCATGGATTTGTTGCATCTAGCCTTGCGATAAAGGTACAAGTAGAGATAGCAGAAGAACCAAACAGCTCAGCGATAAGGCTGGACTAAGATATTTGTGGAGTGTTAGACTATCTTGAAAAATCAACATTCTTTTGAGGAATCTCTTCAATAATTGAAAGGATAAAAGGAAGTTATTGCTTTTACTGGGAGAAAAACATTCCTTCATCGAAAGAATAGTTACGACCTATACATATTTTATATAATAAGATGATTTCATTACTATTCTTTCTATGTCTATTGTAGTCAAAGAAAGCTAAAAGTACAATTCCCATGCTTCTGATAGTAGCACCTGGGAAGAAGATGATGATGGTTGTTGTCCTTCTTTTTCATCCTCTCTATCAACACTAACTTGTTTCATTCTTTTTTTAAGGTATCTAGCCAAGTCTGTAGTACTAATTATCCCAATTACTACATTGCGGGCATCAGGATCCTCAACCAAAAGATGCCTCACTTTGTTTCTTATCATTAGAAGAGCTGCCTCTTCAATTGGCTGACCCTTTCTGATAGAAAGGATAGGAGAAGACATTATAGAGCCGGCGGTAATACTACCACTACCACCACCATCAGGAGGCACCCCTTTTGCGATACTCTTGACAATATCGCGTTCTGTCAATATTCCAATGACTTTCTTATTATTTTTATTATTCTGGTCTTCTTCATCTGCTGTTATAGCAACAGAGCTAACACCCCAATCGACCATGACCTTTGCAAGCTCAAATACGCTAGCTTTGGAATCACGCATAACCATTTTAGTATTCATATAATCTTCCACAGAGCTCATATTGACTACCCATTACTATTACGGCTTTATGCATTATATCTTTGCATAAGCTCATTCTGAATTGTATTTGCTCTATTATTCTGTCTTCTTCTCATATCTTAAAGGGAAGCTTCAAGCATGAATAAATTTAGAGAACATATTATCTTCTCAAAAAAGGACTAGCAATTTTCTTCTTTATTAGAACTGCACCTATAATCCAACGAGGCAAGATGCCCGTCGGAGCTTCTCATAATTTTTGCTCTATTATAGCATTAATAAGATGGATGGTAGTCTTGGCATTGTCATACAAAGACGTCAATACTCTTTTTACAGAAGAGACTCACACTATCCGCTAAATATCGGGGTCCTATTCTAATTAGGCATTATCTCTCATTCTTTAGCAGAGCCCTACACGCTACTACTGCTCTAGCGTCTTGCCTCTCCCACCTTTTCAAGAGGTGTGCTGTTGTAAAGACATGACTCCATCTCGGCCTGCATTATAGCATATAGTTGTCTGGTATAATGCTGTTTGAAGTAGTAGAGGAATCCGGTAGAAGTGACTAAAAAAGAAAAAAAGGAAATGCAGAATGTGTGTTCTCTTTAATTTACATGCCCATGTAGGGATTTGGTCCACCCATGCCGCCGCCACCAGGTGGAGGACCGCTCCCTCCAGACTTAGATACAGAAATTACGTCATCTATCCTCAAGATCATAGACGATACCTCTGTAGCCGCGCTGATTATCTGTTCTTTGACTTTTAGTGGTTCGTAAACGTCTTTTGCAGCCATATCTGTGACCTTGCCGTTAATTACATCTACGCCATATTTGGGCTTCGCCAGTGCTGCTTTCGCTCTGAGCTGTGTCTGAGTGTCCAGAGGATCCATTCCTGCGTTTTCTGCCAGAGCTATTGCAATTTCTTCCACACTATCGGCGAACCTTTCTACTGCTAACTGAGATCTTCCTGAAAGAGAAGCTGACCATTCTCTGACTTTTTGGGATATGTAAACTTCTGGAGCTCCAGCACCAACAGTAACGTATGGGTATTCTACTACGTCTTTGACAGCCATTATGGCATCATGGACTGACCTTTCAGCCTCGTCAACAACACGTTGAGATCCCCCCCTTATCAGGATGGAGAGCGCCTTGGGATTCTTACATCCTTCAACAAAAACCCATTTGTCAGTCTCTACTTTTCGCTCTTCTACTAGTTTGGCATAACCTAGGTCGTCCGCGGAAAGCTCATCTATGTTAGATAGCACCCTACCACCCGTCGCCTTTGCAAGATTATTCATGTCACTTTCTTTTACTCTTCTGACTGCTAGTATCCCCTCTTTTGCAAGATAATGCTGCGCCAAGTCATCAATCCCCTTCTGACATAGAAGTACATTTGCGCCTGAAGCGGATACTTTATCTACCATAGATTTGAGCATGCGGTTCTCCTCTTCCAAGAACATATGCATCTGCTGTGGTTCAGAGATGCGGATCTCTGCGCTCATTTCCGGCTTTTCGATTTCTAATGCCGCATTGAGTAAAGCTATCTTGGACTCCTCAATACGCTTTGGCATAGCTCCGTGTACAACTTCCTTATCAAGTACAATGCCCTGAATAAGCTTGGTATCCTCTATGGATCCTCCTGCCTTCTTTTCTATCTTAATATTATCGATATCGACTTTGTAATGTCCATCCGCCTTTTCTGCTACTGCTATGACTGCATCGACTACTATCTTAGACAGGGGCTCTGAGTTCACGGAAACTAGCTTGGAAGCCATGCTTGTACGGGCTATCTTGCCAAGCATTTGCCTGTCTGCCGGATCAACTTTCGTTGATGCGTTCTTTAGTATTTCAATAGCTTTTTCAGATGCCATTCTGTAACCGTCGACTATGACAGTAGAATGAACGCCTTTTGATATCAGTTCTTCGGCCTTGGACAGTAGAGATCCAGCAAGAACAACAGTTGAGGTTGTGCCATCTCCCACCTCATTGTCTGTAGCCTTGCTAATCTCTACCATCATCTTGGCTGCTGGATGCTGAATGTCCATCTCTTTGAGAATTGTAGCACCGTCATTTGTTATTGTTACATCGCCAAGGTTGTTTACAAGCATCTTATCCATTCCTCTTGGGCCGAGGCTTGTGCGCACAATTTCTGCTATTGTCTTTGCTGCCGTGATGTTGTTTCTCTGTGCCTGGTTGCCCTTTGTTTCAGTAGTACCCTCTCTTAAAAGGACGATAGGCATAGGTTGTTGTTGCTGTTGTATTGACATAGATCATATCTCACCTTAGATTAGTACCCAAAGATGATCTTTTAAGAGTAATTTAAGATCTTCTACTACCCGCCACTTTATCACCTGCAGAGAATCGTTATTTGTCTATGATGTGAATTTGATACTAGGTAAGTAGTAGTCCAATGGAATAGAATAATATCTAATAAAACTTACATTGATACAAGATAGGTACATCAAAGGTAGCATGCCCGCATCACTGGAGCTATCTTTGCCTATGAGGGTAACGAGAGATTTCAAGTGAGAAACATCTCTCTTTTCTAGATGTTATGGCTACGCAAACAGCTATGGCATTTTTTAATAGGCTTATGACCTTAATAGGAAGATAGGCAGAAACCTACACTTTCAGATCCTTGAAATGAAATTGCAAAATAAAGCAAGGCACAGGGTATTGGTGTCTACAAGACCCTCTCTCTCTCACAGCGCTTCAATATTAGTGGCTATGTTCATGTGATGGTACATGGCGGTAGCAGTATATCACACACCTCCCAAAGTAGAGTGGAGGTATGTTTTTGGTGTCACAATAATATTAACAGCGACCATTCGAAGATTCAACAATGTATGTTTGGCTGCTCCTTTGGAGTTGCTAAAGGTGCATTGAATAGTCCTGAACAGTAGATAGATTATTTGTAAAAAATTATTCCCTCTAAAGAACATAAAAGAACAATATGAACATGATTCTCAGCTAAGCTCATCTATCGTCTTGGTCAAGTTTGCAATGATTTCTTTTATCAACTTGTCGCCTTTTGAAGCGGTAGCCTTCATTGGGTCTCCCCAAACGCCATTGCCGGTAATCTTGGGAAAAGACCCCGGCGCATTTGTGAGGCTGTTATAAGCTGCCCTTGACTTCGATAGATCTTTGGAATTTGGCATGGCTCGGTCCATATGCACAAGTTCAGGCGCAATTGCCAAAACGAGGGAGGTTTCAACCTCACCTGCATGGTCAAACTCTGACGTCATCATCTGCCAGTAATGTAGGATGTGAATATTGACATAGGAAGGTATCTTGCTCTGTATCTCCTGAGGGATGTATTGGAGTGCTCCTGTATTACCATGATGGCCGTTTAGGATGATTATTTCCCTTATCCTGTTTTCTGCTAGTGAAATGCATGTGTCACATAACATTGTAGACAAGGTCGAGTTGCGAAGCGATACATTGAACATTGGTTTATGCTCAAACGAGACTCCATATGAAATTACAGGTAGGACAAACGCGCCAACTTTTTCTGATAGGAGTTTTGCAATGTATTCCGCGATAAGAGAATCAGTCGATACTGGCAAATGCGCACCGTGCTGCTCAAGGGAGCCCACAGGTATTATAGCTCGCTTGACCTTCTTGAGTGTGATTCTAAAATCATAGTCGGTCATGCCAAAGACCGGTGTTGACATCATGCGATATGCAGGCTTGGGTCCATTAACTACCTTTTGTTTTATTGCGGATGATCAATGTCTTGTATCTTCTTTGAGGTAGACCTTACCCCAGTACACCTCGAGTTTTCTTTCAAGGTATAGCCTGACTCCCTCAAGAAGAGTTGCCGCTTCAAGTTCCTGACCCTTTTTCTTGATTGTGTCAAGTGTATCAGAAGTTGATACCTTGAACGATTCTTGGTAGATTATTGGACCTTGGTCTAGGTCTTCAGTTACAAAGTGCGCAGTACACCCAATTATCTTGGCACCCCGTTCATACGCTTGAATATATGCATATGCCCCCGGGAATGCAGGGAGAAGTGACGGATGTATATTGATTATCCTGTTTGGATAACGCCAAACAAAATTTGGAGTCAGTATGCGCATATATCTTGCGAGGACTATCAGATCAATGTTGTACCGCTCTATTAGTTGCAGGATTCTGTTCTCAGCCTCTGCCTGATCTCTATGAACTACTGCGTGAAACGGTATTCCGACGTCATGTACAATTGACTTGAGCGTGGAGTCGCTTGCGATGATAACAGAGATATTGGCTTTTATTTGGCCCTTTTTCTTAGCTTGCAGCAGCCTCACAAGACATTGAGGTTCCTTGCTTACAAAGATTGCAACATTTTGGAGTCGGTTAGGCTCTTGGTAATGAACTTTTATTTCCATTGACAGCTTTTTGGCAAGCTGTTTTAGCCCAAGGTCGAGCTGCTCCCTGCTTATCTCCTGTACAAATGATGCTTCAAACTGCATGCCAAAGAGGCCGCGGAGCACATTCTGATTTATCTTTTCAATGTTACCACCGCTTTTGAAAATAAAGTTAGTAATATCGGCTACGACGCCTTTCCTATCTGGCCCCACGACAGTTACTTCAATGAGAGTCTTGCCCTTAGGTACAGGCATGGAATCTGATAGCATTTCTGAAACATAAATAAACGTTCAGATGAACGGTTAATGCTTAAATAACAGGATTGTTAATTGAATCCGTTGGGTCACAGCGTTAACAATGATTATAACTTTTGAGGACTATAGTAAATGCACTTACGTAATAATTCTCTAGCCTTCTGAGGCATATGACATATGAAAGCACAGTCAAAGCCACAAAAAACATCTTCTACAAAACAAAGAAAAAACTACGATTACAACAAGCCAATAGGTAAGTGTGTAATCTGCTACACTCTTTCAGGTTGGCATTGCTACGACTGCGACAACGATTTTTGTCAGACGCATTTTGAGGACCATAAGGAAAAGCAACTATGCAGGACAAGTTGATGCATCAGTTGCCCAAACTCTAGTTGTGTAACGATAAGATGAGGTTCGCAAAAGACTTCTGCTAATACAATTATTAGCATAATAAATCGGACAGCTATTTTGCCTTCGGGACGATCTGCGCTGTTTGCAAATAGCCGAATGCTGAAAGATGGCTATATGCTTACACACCCAAAAATGCTAAAAGAAAATCTAATAAACGGTGCAAACTAGAACAGGTTGGCTAGAAAGATAAGACTACCGAGAGATATGAAAAAAGAGATGATAAACGCATAAAGGTGTCAACTAAATACACAGTTCTGAGGGCTACTGTTTTTTACCTGTAATCCTTGAGTAAGAGATAAGTAGGAAGAGATCCGGTCCTAACCGAAGTGGTTAAACATCAAACTTGCAACCATCTAGCTCAAGCCACTGAGAACATATCGGTCAAGACTAAGGAATGTGAAGGATGCAAAAACGAAGGGACTAGCTGGGTTGCCCTGCGTAAGTGCCTGTCATGTGGTCATGTTGGTTGCTGTGATTCATCGCCTGGAAGACATGCGACCCTACATTTTATTGATACAAACCACCCTGTAATGGGAGCCTTGCCTAACACGGCTTGGAGATGATACTACATTCACGAAGCCTATGGATAAGAAGGAGTTATTGTAAGAAAATTGACACTTCAACAAAACAGAGAGTTTGAAGAGTTTTCAAATGATGTTGCGATGTGCCTAGCAAGCAAAAACAAGTACCTCAGTCCTAAGTATTTGTACGACAAGGTAGGCTCACAACTATTTGAGCAGATATGCATTC
>JAICHI010000037.1 GCA_025922735.1 Nitrososphaeraceae archaeon
ATACAAATTTGAACTTTGAACAGAAAAGAAAGATTACTGAAAGCATACTCGCCAAAGAACTTGATGTTCAATGGAAAGTTGGCAAGAAAGATCCAAGGCATCAGCTTCCACTAGATGTTACCTTAGCCAAAATCGAAGAAGCAGTCAAACTAGGTTCCGATAAGGTCGTACTTGAAGCAAATGAGGGCATAAATGTTGGCATTTATGATGAAAAAGGTGTTGTAAGATGGAATTTCGTTGGTGCGTTGACTGCAAAGTTTCCTCCAAACACGTTCATTTTTGAAGCTCCTTTGGAATCGCAGCAGTCTGCATTGATTGCAGAATTTGGTCAGCGGGTCAACTTAGCTGAAGTACGAATTGAAGCTGCATCTGCTATAGAGTCGCAAAGGAGAGGATTTCCAACAAAAGCAGCATTTAGCGTATCCAATCTTAGCAAGAACCCAGAAGGGAGTCCAGCAGCCAAGTTTGTTTACTTTGTAATGAAATCAAAGCATCCAATTGATCAGGTTGAGCTCATGAATATGACAAACCTTCCAAGGAGGACCGTGCAAAGTGCAGTGGAGGAGCTTAAGTCACAAGGGTTAATTATTGAACGAAGCAGCTTAGATGATGCCAGAAAGAAGCTCTATACTCCCGTTCAATCTGAATGGCTATAATCAGATGCAACTAGAAAAATATCTTTCTCCATTAGCATACTGACTAAGAAATGGCAAGAAAAAATTATGTCCAATAGAGTTATAACAGAAATAAAAAATTCAAGTGCCAAGAAGTTGTGTCATAGAGAGACATCCATCTTTGATAAAAAAAGAAGCAGAGTAGAAAAATTGTGGATCTGGGCTTCTTGAGAGAAATTTTGTATGCGTCGCTTAACACTCAAGGACATCACAGTGGTAATCGACCGTACCTCTTCTATGGCTGTAGAACTTTCGTATTGTAAGGATGAGTAGAATCTTCCTTATAAAGTGCTACTTGATGTCAAAGAACGCTTATAAAAAAGGACATTTCCTATAGGTAGGACGAAAATACTTGGCAAATACCACCTTTAGAGTGCAATCGCACAAGTTCAGCCAGGATAACATCCAGACTACGCTTGTGTGCTCAAAATGCGACGAGGTCTTTTCCAAAGAGTTCCCTTTAGACCTTGAGGGCCAGACGATAGAGTTCAAGTGTCCAGTGTGTGGCGTGCCTGGCGAAGCAGATCTTCCATACAAAAGCGCCGAAGAACGCGAAGAGCTGGAGGAGGACTTTGAAGAGGTAGAAGAAGAAGAGGGTGGGGAAGAGTTTGAAGAAGAATATTAACTAGCTGTGTCTAGTAAGCTATAGCTCTCAAGCCTCATCTGGCATTCAATTCTAAGGATGGCTATGTCATTAATATGGATACTCTGGCTTCGGATGGCTACCAGAACGACATGGCACTATCGATCTGTCTCTGTAGCAGAGGTGTCTGCAGAGATGTGTATATAGAGTCACACGATACATTTATGTTGAAAAGAAGAAGGACGCAAAACCTCAGTTAATCTGATGATGATGATATCTGACCGAACTATATTGAAACTACTATATGCATCCTATGTTCTTCCCGAGCTACTTCCTAGCTAACTTGCCTAGCTGCGCAAGTAGCGCCGAAAGCTGAATTTCTGGATGTGCACCAGCAGTAAGCCTGTAGTCATACTCCGCCATCAAAGCTGCAAACTCCTCTGGCTTTTCGATCCTCATATCATATGCCTCCTCGTTTGCATACTTCATAAAGTCGCCCTCTGACATTCCATAGACCTGCGTCAGCTCAAGAAGCTTTGCTCTGGAGTCATTGAACTTGCCAGACATTGCAAGGCGCAGCACTTCACCCACTCTTGCCCTACCGGAAATCCCAATAGCTGCTGTAACACTTGCCACAGATACCAAGCCCAAGCCGGCTGCAGCTTGCATAATGTTTATAGAGTGGCGTAGGTCGCCACCAGTAGCCTCATATATCTGAGCAAGAGCCTTTTCTTCATATTTCACCTTCTGTTGTTCGCAGATCATTTTCAGATGATCGATAACATCTTCCTTTGGTAAGCGTCTAAATCTAAACACTACACACCTGCTCTGTATCGGCTCAATTATTTGAGATAGATAATTACAAATAATAATAAATCGAGTCGTCCTTGCGCTGTCTTCAATTATGCGCCTGAGCGCAGTCTGGGCCTCCGAGGTCATCTCGTCAGCTTCGTCAAGTATGATTATTTTGGGCTTACCAAATTCCTTGTCATCGGCCAGCTTAATTGAAGCTGCAAACTCTTTTACACGCTCCCGCACCATCTTGATGCCACGCTCATCTGATGCATTAAGTTCGAGCGTGTTCTTCCTCCACTCTTCTCCTAGGAGCTCCATTGCAATGCAGAGCGCGGTAGTGGTCTTGCCAACTCCTGCCGGCCCGGCGAACAGCATATGGGGTATGTCGGGACTCTTAATCAGGTTACTTATACCCTTGATTATTTCCTTCTGATCAACTACCTCCTTCAGTTTCTTTGGTCTGTATTTCTCAGACCACATAAGGTTCGCCAGATCTGTTTCTTTGGCCGACTCCATCACGAAGCGCATTCACTGAAGTTATTAAACCATTAATAGGTTGCTATTTTGTCTCACGAGCTGCCCATTTCTATAAAAAAACCACTAGAAGCTAGCTACTAGCTTTACAAAAGCTGTGCTGATATGATATATAATAAGTACCCAGTTCTTAATAGCTCTTCCCCATGGCCAACATCACCCGCTCAGAGCCAAGGATTGAAGCCATTCAAAGCATCTACCAGCTCGGCTACATGCTGGAGGAGGTCAGGGTGACATATAAAGAAGACGCTAAAATGAGCGTTGGCAACCTTGTGATTGATGCAAAAGAAGGCGATATGTCGTCTCTCCCGCGTTGGATTGCCAAGATCCTTGTCGAGCAGGGTGCAGTCGAAATCCAGTCAAATGACGTCACCGGCTACATTTCACGGACTATGAATCGCGAGCGCATTGCAAAACCTCATGATCTCTCTGGCGTCGATGTTGACTTTTACGTCAGAGTCAACGATTACCTTGAAGGTCTGAAGGAGCGGGAAAGAGAAAACCTGACTATTTCCCTAAATACATTTGTAGCCTCTCGACTTGAAAAAATAGTCAAGCTGGCTGCTGCCTCATCACTCTCCCCCGAGCTTGAAGCCAAACTAACTGCGGAAGAAAAGGAGCTTTACATCCTGATAAACAAGGCTTCAACGAAATTCAAAAAAGGAGTGCTAAAGAAGTTTGTCTGAGCAGCAGACCGCGGCAGCGCTTGCAAACGATCTGGAAAAGTTTCTCAAAGCATTCAAAGACCGCGACAGCAATTACAAGTATTTTGACAGGATAAATAATATGATGGCGTCAGGCGTTCAGTCGCTTATTGTAGATTATATCGATCTCGATTCTTACAACCCTTTCCTTGCCAAAGAGATAACGCATAAGCCCGATGAGTATCTTGAGGCATTTAACGAAGCAGTCCTATCAATCCTGCGCGAGATCCATCCTGACTATGAGCAAGAGATCCGTGAAAAGATCCGGGTCAGGATAGGCAACTATACTGTGCAAAAGGGCCTGCGTGAAATAAACGCTGATTTGATAAATAAGCTTGTGAGCATCTCTGGCATGGTCGTGCGCTCGTCAGAAGTCAAGCCCCTTGCCAAGAAGGTTGCATACAAGTGCACGAACTGCAACACGGTCACAGAGGCCCAGCTCAAAGGTCTTGTGATGAAAAAGCCGCTTAAATGCCCTGCGTGCTCTGAAAAAGAACTAGAAATGGATCCGGAGAGTAGCCTATTTATTGACTTCCAGTTGGTGCGGTTGCAGGAGCTGCCCGAAGATCTGCCTGCAGGCCAACTGCCACATTACATTGAAGTTACTGTTATGAGCGACCTTGTAGACCAGTGCCGCCCTGGCGATAGAATCATACTTACAGGCATAATTAGAATAGAGCAGGAGCAATTGGTTCCACAGGCCAAGACCAGCCTTTTCCGACTTCGTATGGAAGGAAACAACATCGAGTATCTCGGTGGCAGGGCAGGGAGCAAGGACACAAGGTCTGTTGAAAGAATACTGATAAGCACGGAGGACGAGCGACAAATAAGAACGATAGCAAGTAAGCCCGATGCTTACGAAAAGCTAATCGCCTCATTCGCTCCCCACATTTATGGCCATGAGCCGATCAAGGAAGCAATTCTGCTGCTTATTGTAGGCTCCGTCACAAAGAGGCTTGAAGATGGCTCGACCAGAAGAGGTGATATCAACGTGCTTTTGGTAGGTGACCCAGGTACGGCCAAATCCGAGATGCTAAAATTCACCGCCAAAATTGCTCCAAGGGGGCTATATACTTCTGGTAGGGGTTCTACAGCTGCAGGTCTGACAGCTGCAGTCATTCGTGACAAATCAGGGATCATGATGTTAGAAGCCGGTGCCGTCGTATTGGGCGATCAGGGAATCGTATGCATTGACGAATTTGACAAAATAAAGCCGGAAGACCGCTCGGCGCTTCATGAAGTGATGGAACAGCAGACTTGCTCGGTGGCAAAGGGAGGCATTGTCGCTACACTGAACGCAAGAACGTCAATCTTGTCTGCATCAAATCCCATATATGGCAAATATGACCCATACAAGAACATAACAGAAAATGTCAACCTGCCAGTGCCGCTGCTGACAAGGTTTGACCTGATATTCATAGTCCGAGATAGTCCAGACAAGGAAAAGGACAACCTTATCGCAAGCCATATTTTGGAAATACACCGCAATACTGAACAAGCGGCTAGGCCTGCGATTGACATCGACCTTTTCAGCAAGTATTTGGCATATACAAAGCAGATCGAGCCAGCACTAACACCGGAAGCAATTGACATCGTTCGAAGTTATTATATGGACATGAGAAGGATCGAGTCAGAAGGAATGATAACGGTGACTCCAAGGCAGCTTGAAGGCCTGATCAGGCTTGCATCTGCCCGTGCAAGGTTGCTATTAAAGGACATGGTGGAGGCAGAGGATGCCCAGCGTGCGATCTACCTTGTAGACCAGATGATGAGGACTGCTGGCGTCGACGTCAACACAGGAAAGACGGACCTCGGCGTGCTATACGGAAAGCCTCAGAGCGTAGTTTCAAAGGAAAAGACCTTTATGGAACTATTCAGAGAACTCACTGGCACTGAGAACAATGACGTGGAAGACAAGGTTCTTGTAGACGAGCTAGTGAAGACAGGTAAGTTCTCTGACGAAGAAGCAAGAAAATATATTCAAAAGTTTAATCGGGAAGGTCAGATATTTGAAAGACGGTCTGGATTTTGGGCTAAGGCGTAAATGCATTTTTAAAATAGCCGGCTTGCTTATAGCTCTAAAATGCCAGCGACTTTAACCGACAGTTCAGTCAGAACGCTTCTCTCGCATCTTGGCTATTCTTCTCTTTATCCGCCTCAGGAGATGGCACTGAAGCACGGCATATTGGAAGGAAAGAATGTGCTCATGACTACTCCAACTGCCAGCGGCAAGACACTTATCGCAATGATGGCCATTCACAAGGCGCTGAAAAAGAATAAAAAAGCGGTATATCTGACACCGCTTCGCGCACTGGCAAGCGAAAAGTATGATGACATGAAGGTGCTTGAGAACCTTGATTTTGGCAGAAAGATCAAAGTGATGGCTGCAACTGGCGACTATGACTCGCCGGGAAAAGAACTGGCGGCAGCAGACGTCATCGTTCTTACAAACGAAAAGATGGATACGCTTTTCCGTCATAATGCAGAGTGGCTTGATGACATAGGGCTCTTTGTGTCTGATGAAGTGCATCTTATAGGCGATAGGGAAAGAGGGGCAACACTTGAGATGATGCTTACGAAAATCCGCAAACACTATCCGCAATCGCAGATAGTGACACTATCTGCTACCGTAGCCAACTCCGAGGAGATAGCTGACTGGCTTGCCTGCGAGCTTGTAGAAAGCGACTGGCGACCAACAAAGCTAGTAGAGGGAGTCTACGAACATGGCATGATCAGAATGAGAAGCGGCACTACTTTCAGAGTCAACAGCTCCGGCATTTCATCTGCAGTAGACATTGCAATGGATTCTGTCGATGAAGGTGGGCAGTCACTTATATTTGCGGAAACAAGAAAGCGTGCTGCTTCGCTTGCAGCCAAAGCCGCAGAAGGTGTCTATAAGCGGCTAGACAAAGCAGCAAGAGAACTGACAGTTAAGACATCATCTGAAATACTGGCTAGAGGGGATGATAGCGAGATCACAAAGATGTTAGCGAAGCTTGTGTCAAAAGGGGTAGCATTTCATCACGCCGGCCTTGCACCGTCAAGCAGGGAGATAGTGGAAAGCTCATTCAGGAAAGGTGTGATCAAATTGCTAACTGCGACGCCGACCCTTGCTGCTGGCGTTAACCTGCCCGCAAGACGGGTCGTGATAGCAAGCATCCTTCGTTATGATTCCGAGTATGGTAGAAATTTGCCTATCAGCGTGCTAGAATATAAGCAACTGTGCGGAAGGGCCGGCAGACCTCAATACGATACATCCGGCGAGGCCATAATCGTGAGTGAGTCTGGTGCAAATGCTGAAGATCTTTATGACCATTACGTCCTTGGTAGCCCGGAGCCACTTCGGTCGCAGTTGTCAAGCGATAACTCCATCAGGTTTCATTTGCTCTCAAACATTGCAACTGTACCGGGGATGAAAAAACCAGAGATCCATGACCTCTTCTCAAGGACGCTCTTTGCACGCCAGTATACGAGTGCAACTGTAGAGCTTAAAGTCGAGTCCGCTCTTGAATACCTGGAGCAAGAAGAGCTGGTCAAGTCAAGAAACGACCGCTATATCGCCACAGATTTTGGCAGACGGACGTCGCTCCTCTACGTCAATCCGGTTACTGCAGTCAAATTTAGAGATGCACTCCAAGGGTTAGAGCATACAGCCGCCACCACCAAACATGCGCTTGGCTTTCTACACGTGATAGCAGACAGCCCTGACTTTTACCCAAAATTGTCATTACGCAAAACAGACTATGATCAGGTAAGCATCCTGATACAACGTCGTGGGAATGAACTGTTATACCCGATAAGTGAGTATGACTGCTCTCGAAGCTTTTGGGCATTATGTTGGTGGATAGAGGAGACGACAGAGAAGGTGCTGAGCGACAAGATAGGAGTTGAGCCCGGTGACATGCACAGGATTGTGGAGAATGCTAACTGGCTTGCCTATTCGCTTTATGAAGTTGCCAAATTGTTGCGCCGAGAGGATCTTATGCCAGAACTTTATAACCTACGTACTAGGATAAGGTATGGAGTGAAGGAGGAGCTGCTGCCACTTGTTGTGCTTGAGGGCATTGGAAGAGTGAAAGCTAGGGCATTGTATAACGCAGGCTTTACCGATGTGCCCAAGATAGCCAAGGCTTCACAGGGCAAACTTGCAAGTGTGCCCAAGATAGGGCCAACTGTAGCAGACAAGTTAAAGCATCAGTTAAAGAAGAGGCTGGGACAATAATATCAAATGCTGGACGGCGTTAACCTGATAACTTATGGTGCAGCCGTGTCCGCCATATCATTCTTTGGCGTCTTGTTCCTGACGCCGGCAACAATAAGGTCGCTGACTGCAAAGCACAAGGTAGTTGCTGACGCTCACAAGCCGGAAAAGCCTCAAGTTCCGCGGCCAGCAGGTCCAGTCATCATGATCAGCATTGCTGCAGCGGAAATCGTGCTCTTTATCCTAACAATGAACATTGCAGTCCTTGCAATACTTCTTACAACAGCGATCGCGTTTCTCGTAGGCTACATCGATGACATCAGAGTGATGCCAGGATGGTTTAAGCCAGTGGCACTGCTTGCCGCTGCAATTCCGATGGTTGTTCTTGACATTTATGTAGGAGAAGTGTATGGAGAGTCTCTCAACTTAATATTTGGCCGTGCGTATATACCTCTGCTTTACATACCCCTCATATTCGTCATTATTCCTATTACTGGCAACACTATCAATTCAATTGACGTGCTAAACGGAGTAGCAAGCGGCTTTTTGATAATTGCATCGATCCCACTCTTGGCGAGCATTGCAATTTTTGGCAGCTATGAAGTATTCCTCGCTGCGCTTCCAATGTTATTTGCCAGTATTGCATTTTACAGGTATCATAAGTTCCCAAGCCGGATATTTCCTGGCGACTCGGGCACGCTTTTGCTTGGAACAATGTATGGTGCGGTAGCCATCGCAGGTAGTTCTGAAATAATTGGCGTAATTGCGCTCCTGCCGGCCGTCATGAACTCATTCCTATTCCTTGCAAGTGTCAAGCGCATAGTAGAACATAGGGAGGTAAAGGCAAGGCCTACTATCTTGACAGATGACTTCAAGCTAGCAGCATCAACAGATAGTAAGGCGCCGGCGACGCTTGTAAGGCTGATTGTTGTGGATAGACCGCTTGGCGAAAGAGAGATTGGTTATCAGATATTCAAGCTAGCAATCTTTACCGCACTTTTGGCATTTGCCTCAATTGCGATCCAGTACATAGTTCTCTTCAGGTAGTAATCGAGATGGCACTTACAATTCTGGCGCTTTTCATGACTGGAATGTGGGTAATGATACTTACTGTTGCAGCGTTCTTAGTCATCTTTGTCGCGCCACTAGATACGTACTTGTTTGGTGGCCAAGGCGGGAGGTTAACCATATCTGCAATACAGGCAGCAATTGCTATAATAGTAGTAATTGTGCTTGTTCTTGGGTTAAACAGATTAAAGAGGATCTATCTGCACAAAAAGCTCCAACAGTAAAACACTGCTTCTAGAGATAGCCTTCATAACTGTTAATATTCCCTAAAGCGTTCTTGCTACTAAGAGAGTATATAATGTCAATAAACCTAGAGACCGTTTTGGCGTTATTGCTGCTACCTATAGTAGGCAGCATTCCCTCTGCAGCCGGCCAAAATGCATTGTCCAATATTACTGCTAGCGATATTATTGATCTTGTCGATAATGTGACAGAAGGTGAAGAAGAAATAGAATCTCCTCTTCCTTCAGAAGCGATAGAAGACACAAGCAGCAGTTCTCTACCTGTCAATGCTAGCGATATTATTGATCTTGTCGATAATGTGACAGAAGGTGAAGAAGAAATAGAATCTCCTCTTCCTTCAGAAGCGATAG
>JAICHI010000038.1 GCA_025922735.1 Nitrososphaeraceae archaeon
CCGCTCCTAAATGCTATTGCCCTAGCCGACGACCTGTCCCGTACTCCACGCCTGTTGGCATCAGTATTTTGCGGCAATGATGTTCCATGTTCGTCTACTATCTCAATACTAACGCTATCTTTGAATTTCATTTTCAGCGTACGTGCGATCTGTATTGCCATAGCGATATTGCCGTCGCCTATTTTCACGACTTTTTTCCTTGACTCTATACCGCCAAGCATAGCCGCTACATGGTTAATCGCATCCTGAGGCGAAGATTCGACAACTGCACTTGCGATCTCTTGATGCAGATAGATGGCAGATATTCCGATCCTGCTGCCTGGATCTATTCCTATGATCAGTTGATCATCTACTACCCGTTCGCCCATAATGCTTCGCAGGATCTTTGCCTTGGCAATTGCGGGGTATTTTTCAAGTTCAGTATCAATCATGACTATGCCTTTCTTGTTTACAATGCCAGCCTCATCCTTCGTAGTAATAATGACTTTAGCATTTGATACTGCAGCTTCCTCTGGCGATAGCGAGTCAAACTGCAGCTCCATTAGCCTTAGGGCACATGTTATGTTATAGTATGGACGGCCGCGAACAGTCGCGACTGTGATCTTGTGATATGAAAGCTCCTCCTCGGTTAGGGGCGTTTCATCAACATGGAGTTTAAGCAATAAGTGCTTTTAAAGCTTATGGATTAGCTGACCGGCTTGCCGTCTGAGGTATATTTCCTGATCTTGGCGGGTTGATGCACGGAAGATGATGAGGATAATTGTGAATTTTTTTCTACCTTTTGTGTAGTCACTGGCATAGTAGTCGCATCACCCAGAACTGCCTGGACTATACTATCAACCGCTGCGTCAAATGATGCTTTGATGTTCTTCCTAATGTTGGCAAGGTTTGCTCTCCCAATCTCAGCTATTTCTTCGGACTCAGCCTCGGCCTCTGCTTTGGCGCTATCCACTATTTGCTTGGCTTCCTCGTTTGCAAGAGTGATTATCTGTTGCTTTAGCTTCTCAATTTCTTCATCAGAATGGGCAATTATGTGCCTTTTCATTTCCTCGACGCGACCGTACATCTCATCGATGTCATTTTCAAGCTCAGACAAAGCGCTGACAATAGTTTCGACTGCAGAATGTGAAGTTGGTGGTGGAATGTCAGTGTGCACCGTCTTTCCCTTTGCCAAGATATTAAAATCAAAAGTAGTAGAGAGGGATATTAAAACTAAGTGCTATGTGGCAAGGCTAAGTATGGCCTGCGCCATGTCTCCCTTGCTCTCAGTGAGGGCCTGTATCGCCTTTTCCCTAGAAACACTAGCCTGTTGCATGACAAGTATAACATCCTCTTCCTTAAACGCAGGGACCTCTCGCTGTTTTTCTTCAATGTCTGATGCAATGACTTGAAAAATAGTGCTGTCCTTGCCCTTCATTTCGATTACCTGCGGCTTGATGAGATAAAGCTCTTTTGTCTCAGTCTTGATAATCACTTCTTCTACATTATCCATCGTCTTCATGTCAAGGCCCATCTTATCGAGCATGCGCCTCATTTCACGATTGCCGCGCATCATATATTATGCCTCGATTACTCCGTTCTACCTTTTATTCCTTGTCGAACCTTTACTGCTACTCCTTTGCGATATTGCTTCATCAGTCTTGAGGGGAGCATTGCAATGCCGACAGCTACCACCCTTCTGCTACTAGTATCACTGCCGCCACTGCTACTATTACTATTGCCATCAATGACTGCGACGTCTGATCCAACTTTGATGTTAGAACCACACCAGTCGACGTGCTTACAAAAAAGCGACCGACCTTCGCTTACAAATGGCACAGCCTCCTGCATCGGCTTAACGCAGTTCTCCCAGAACTGCTTACTATTCTCAAGTAGATACTGGGCACCCATAATGGTAAGTGCAAGCCCGCCATCGGTCCGCAACGTTAAGGCCAGCCTGCCACCTATGCTAAAGTTCTTTATTCGGCCAGTCCGCCTTGAAAAGTTGAATTGAATATCAGCCGGCAGGGCATCTGAGACTCCTGCTCCAAATATGGCATCGACGTGCCTGTGTACTTTTTCTCTTGCATTGATCGGCAGAGGATTCAACGCATGTTACTCTCTTCATATACCACATAAATATAATTCCATTTGTAGCCCTCATCTATATAGATTCACAATACGAATATATAGAACCTCTAGAAAGTCTAGCTCAATGGAAAAAACACATATCGAAGAGGCTATCAATGGCAAAGGCCTCTTACAAAGCGAAGAGACTAGAAAATTACAATACACTGGTGGCTCTTCTTACATTGTATCTTTACCAAAAAAGTGGATTCAAGATCTAGGCTTGAAGCAGGGAGACCACGTCGTAATTTTAAGACAGGGCAATTCTACACTCCAAATAGCACCTGCGTCAAAGAGACCCATCAAAGAGCAAAAGGAGGCAACAATTGAAGTCGGCAAGGATCACAACCCGTATTTTATTGCGCGCAAGCTGATTGCTCTCTATTTTCTTGGCTTTAACGTAATTAATGTTATTCCCAAAGAGGACAGGCTGCTTGTGGAACAGAGGGAAGTTATCAAGAACATCATCAGGCGCGTCCTTATGGGTACAGAGATCATTGCTGACTCAGCTACAGGCATTACATTACAAGTGCTTATCAATCTACTTGACTTGTCTGTCGATACAGCATTCAAGCGAATGTTGCTTATCGCCAAGTCGATGCATCGCGATACTCTTCTTTCTCTGAGAGAAAATAATGTCGAGCTTGCACAGGAAGTAATCAAGTCTGACGACGAGGTTGACAGGTTCAGCTTTTACATCGTGCGGCAGTTGAAGATAGCAATCAAGAACGAATATTTGCTGAAAGAGATAGGGCTTGAGGAGCCGCGCAACTGCCTTGGATACAGGCTGATAGCCAAGTCAGTTGAGCGGGTGGCAGACCATGCAGTAACAATAGCCAAAGATGTCATAGAGATCCGCCAGCCACTCAACAAAGACATTGTGGAGAAAATATCCAACATGAGCTACTTTGCACTGGAGGTGCTCGACGATTCATGTTTGTCAATGTTTAAGCGCGACTACGAAGCTGCGGATAGAGCGATTGAAAAGGCCCGCAAGATAGACGAGATGGAAAAGGCAATACTGCGCACAGTGTCTAAACCTAGAGATGTCAACGAACTATATAGAATCAAGCTGATAACGGAGAACATTCGCAGGGTTGCAGAATATGCAAGCGATATTGCAGAAATAGTGATCAATATGACAGTTCAGCAGACTCTGAGAAAAGGCTAAATCCGCCCCTCACATATTTGAACTCAAATGTCATACTGCGAGCTTTGCGGGCACCAGACTTTCGAGAAAAAGATGGTGGTAGTAGACGGCACAGTATTCAATGTTTGTATCGCATGCTCAAAACGAGGAAAGCCCTATACATCGCCGCAGATTGCAGTCAAGAAGAAAAAGCCATTTGCAGCAAAAAAACCACAGAAAAAGATTGGGCTAGCAGATGAAACTATCCTTACACCTAATTTTGCAAGGCTGATAAGAGAAACCAGAATGAAGATGGGTCTGACGCATGAACAGCTCGGCATGAAGATGAACGAGAAAGCACAGATTCTCAAAAAGTTTGAGACAGGCTCTCTCAAACCCGATGAGATATTTGCAAAAAAGCTGGAACGCTATCTGGGGATCAAGCTGTACGTCAGCGCCAATAGCGATGAGGAATAAATGTCAAATTACAGAAAGGCTATTCTCATAACATATCCTGTCGAACATACGATAAATGAAGCAATATCGCTTGCCAATACGGCTGGCTATTCTGTCATCAAGACTGTGACCCAGCGTCAGATAACAAAATCAAGATTTGGGATTGGTCGGGGGAAAGCAGAAGAAGTAAAAGAGGTTGTCAAGGAGATCAAGCCGGATGCCATCATATTTGACGAAACGATTAAGCCAACTCAGATATACAATCTAGCAAGCTTGTGCAAGGTGGAGATAATTGATAGGGAGCGATTGATCTTGGAGATTTTTGAGCGGCGAGCAAGTACTACTGAATCTCATATCCAGATCAAGCTTGCTCAATTGCGCTATGATATGGCAAGGGCGCGTGAAAAGGTCAGACTTGCAAGGGCAGGAGAGCAACCAGGATTCTACGGCCTTGGCAAGTATGAGGCCGACATCTATTTTCTTGACATAAGGAGGCGAGCTGCGATGCTAAAGAAAAAACTTGAAAAAGAGGAAACAAGGCGGCATTTGCACAGGAACCAGCGAGCAAAGGTCGGCCTGCCGACAGTATCGCTTGCCGGCTACACTTCCGCCGGCAAAACTACACTGTTCAATAAGATGACAGGCGAGACCAAAGTTACTGGACAAGGCATCTTTACTACCCTTTCTACATTTACTCGGGCAATAGACCTGCAGGGCGGCAAAGTGTTGCTAAATGACACTATCGGCTTTATCAGCAAGCTGCCACCGTATATGATCGACGCGTTCAAATCAACTCTTGATGAGCTAACCTATGCAAGCCTTGTACTTTTGGTGCTTGATATAAGCGAGCCGGCTGATGAAATAAGAAGGAAATTTGAGAGCTCTCGTGACGTAATAAATGAGTTTGAGGTGCCAGACACAAAGATAATTTATGTTCTCAATAAGGCCGACCTGACCACTGTTGAAGACGCATTTCATAAGGCCGATCAACTTGGCATCTTGGACAGCAAACGCTTGCTTGCAGTATCTGCCAAGACAGGCTATAACATTGATCAGTTGAAGAATCTGATAACATCAAGACTGTTTGAAACTAAAAAAATCAGAGGCAAACAAGAGATTAGCATTTAACTGAGGGAGAGAAAAGGTGAACATATCAGTACTCAGGATAGGCCATAGGCTTGTGCGTGACGACAGGGTGACGACGCATGCTGCACTTGTCGCACGGGCATTTGGCGCAGATATGATATACATGACAGGCGTCTCAAACGGGTCTATCAATGACACAGTTTCAAGCGTATCTAAGAGGTGGGGCGGTAGGTTCAAAGTCGAGATCATACAGGATTGGAAAAGTCTTGCAAAAGCTTGGAAAAAGGAAGGTGGCAAAGTGGCTCACCTTACAATGTATGGCATCAATATTGATGATATCGCGGAAAGGCTGCGCAAAGAAAACAAGCTACTGGTAATAATTGGTGCAGAGAAAGTCCCCCAAGAAGCGTACGACCTTGCCGATTACAACATTGCGATTGGCAACCAACCTCACTCTGAAATTGCTGCATTGGCAATTTTTCTAGACAGGATATTCACAGGTAAGCAATTTAAAAGGGCTTTTGCTGACGCCAATTTGAAAATAGTGCCCACCGAAAAAGGAAAAGAAGTGCAGGAGAACAAGTAGCATAATAATCTTTTTCGTTGTGCCATGTCAGGCGGCAAGAGAGAAAATCATTTACACTAACCTGGGCTGCTCTCCTCTTCATTGAGATGAGAAAATAATAATAATAAGTATCATCTCGACTCGGACAGACAGACACAGACGTATTAAACGGGTGTATTGTCTTGGTGTATATACCTCATCGCTACTGTTTCATCAGGCTCACTATTGCTTTGGCAATCTCTGGCCTACCGACGAGTAGCTTTATTGCATCGTCCTTGTGCTTTTTGCGGGGGTTCAGCTCTATGATGTTCAGATTGCTGTTTATCAGAAATTCAAGGTGGAGAGACTTTCTTATGATGCTTGCATTTCTTATGCCAAATCGCTTACCGACAAGACTGTCGGGGTTTAAAGGGTCAAGTGACGATAGCCTGATAACTGCTCCTACAAATGAATCAAGCAGTGCAAAGAGTGGATCGGGTTTGTCTTCTTTTTCCTTTATGATACCCCACTTAACCTTGCTCTTTGTCATTGAGGCCAAGCTATCAAAGCTTTTGACAAACTCACCAAACACCGATTCCATAGTAACACCGATCATGTGATCTTTTGACCTAACAAACTGCGTCGTTACCTTTTGGTCAGTAAATTCCATTCCATGGTACTTGGCGTACAGCAGCGGCTGGCCGTATTTTACAACATAGGCTTCGCAGCAATCTATTTGCGATATAAGGTGTATAAAGTAGTTTTTGGATGTCAGATTCTTGATAGTTGCGTTCATTTTGGAGATTATCATGAGATTGAGAAGATTCCTGACAAAATCGTCGGCGTAGCCGGGAAACTCCCCGAAATCATAAAGAATCTCCTCTACGACCAAGACAATAAACATCTTATACCCTGCACATTAGAATTTTTCTTGCACTATATACCAAAGACGAGAGATATGTGCATCAATGTCGTCGTCGTCGTCGTTTAGTTGCAAATATTAAACGTCTCGTGTCAAAAGCCGGCTTATTGACTGAGCGGTTCATATTCGTACCTTCAGCTGGTCAGATGGCTATGAGTAACATTGGCAGATTCATGAAAAAGCACGGCATATCCAACTGGTGTCAGCTGATTGAGAAGGCAAACAACGATATCGAGTGGTATTGGAATGCTGTCAACGAAGACCTTGGCATCGAGTGGTTCCGAAAATATGATAAGACCTACGACTCACTTGCAGGCATCCCTTGGACAAAATGGTTCTTAAACGGCAAATGCAACATCGTTGTCAATGCAATTGACAGACACGCAAAAAAGCAGCCGGATAAAGTCGCCTACATTTTTGCAGATGAGCAAGGTTCAAGGAAAATCACTTACCGCGAGCTTGACGAGCAAGTGAGCAGGCTAGCAGATGCACTGGCAATGGCCGGTGTCAAAAAAGGTGATGTCGTTGCCATCTACCTCCCTATGATCCCAGAGGCGTTTTATGCGATCTTTGCCTGCTCCAAGATCGGTGCTGTCCACACTACAATCTTTTCCGGGTTTAGCGCGCAGGCACTCCACTCCCGGCTTGTTGATTCCAAGGCAAAGTTGCTTATCACCATCAATACGGCCAGGCGTCGAGGCAAGGAGATCGATCTTGCAAGCCAGTGGCAAAAGGCAGTACAACACACAAATGTTACTCAAATAATGACGATCGGCGGCAATTATGGCGACTTTGTCAAAAATGCAGGCAGAGCCGAGACGGAGGTGATGGATTCAGAAGACCCGTTGTTTATCTTATATACATCAGGTACTACAGGCCATCCAAAGGGTACGCTGCAGGTGCACGGCGGCTTTACTATTGTTGCAGCCCAGCAGGCAGCATATCTTATCGATATGAATCCTGAAGATGTTTTATTCTGGTATGCAGACATTGGCTGGATAACAGGACAGGTATGGGTCGTATACGGAAGCCCGATAATAGGTGGAACTGCACTTGTGTATGACGACGCACTAGACTACCCCACAACTGATACATGGTGCAAGCTGATTGAAGACCACAAGGTCAGCATCTTTGGAGCTGCCCCTACCGCAATTAGGCTCTTTATGAAAAACAACGTGAACGCTAGCAGATACGATTTTCAGTCACTTAGAGTTTTGGCTGCAACTGGGGAGCCAATAAACTCCGAAGCCTGGACTTGGTATTTTGAAAATGTAGGAAAAAAGCGCTGTCCCTTGATCAACTTATCAGGGGGAACAGAGATCGGGGGCGCAATACTGAGTGTGCTGCCGGTCATGCCACTTAAGCCCTGCACAGTAGGATGTCCCGTCCCCGGCTTTGATGCTGATGTTTTTGATGATGCTGGCAAGAGAGTGAGTCAAGGATATCTTGTAATCAAAAAGCCATGGCCCTCCATGACACGCGGGCTCTTTGACGGCCGCAGCAGATTCCTCGATACTTATTGGTCAAAGTACAAGGATGTATGGTATCACGGTGACCTGGTGCTTGTCAATTCTGATGGCCTATGGTACATGCAAGGCCGCGCCGACGATGTCATAAAGGTGGCAGGTCACAGGATTGGGACTGCAGAAGTTGAGGCACCTGCTGCATCCCATCCGGCGGTAGCAGAAGCGATTGCAGTTGGCAGACCAGATGAATTGAAAGGTGAAGCAATAGTTGTGTACATCGTTGTAAAGGACGGTTACAATGCGGACAGCAACTTGACAAACGAGATCATCACACGAGTCGAAGAATCGATAGGAAGATTTGCTCGCCCTCAAGAGGTGAGGATAGTGGCCGAGCTGCCAAAGACTAGGACAGGCAAGCTAGTTAGGAGGCTTGTTAAAGCGAAAATTATAGGAGTCAATATCGCCGACCAAGACTTGTCGACAGTTGAAAACCCTTGGTCGCTTGAGGACATTTAACAAGTTATTTCTACATGTTTTGCTTATCAATGTCGATGGATGGAAACCATGTCTGCAAGGAAATAGCTAATCTACATGACAACATTGTCAGCGCCGAGATAGTTGAAAAGGGCGTCACCATTGCTGCACATATAAAGAAGTCAGGCACACTTCCAAAGCTGGAAAGACTGTTTGCCCAGACGGAACTTTACATGAGTACTCTACAGGCAAATGCAGAGCATCTGGGCAGACTACATTATTTGATGACACATAACGACAGCATGGACCTCTTTTTCTTTGCAATAGTTGTCAATGGCAGAAAAATGATACTAGTTGTAAGGGCTTCTGTTCCATACACTCAAGAGAATATGGGGAACTACGATCGATATATCTATCCCGAGATCATCCACAAAGTCTGGGATATAATCAATGTCTATCACTTGGGAGGACAGCAAAAGCAGCAACAATGACGACAACGATGATGATGGCGACTTTGAAGTGGTGGATTCTTACGGCCGCAGTTTGGACGATTCTCTAGGCTCTGGTAGCTGAGCTGGGGCTTTGATGACGACGACATCGCGGAATCTTGTCTATGTCATAGAGAATTTCTAGAGTACTGATGGTGGGAACAAGGCCTAGTATCTATATTTGCTATATATTTGCCATATATTTGCTCCACAAATGATTGCTACGCCCAAGTACTAGCAGCATGTACATGTTTCTTCTATTGCACTTTTGTCACTAGAGATATCTGGAACTTATATGGTGGAGACGCCGGTTTTATAAGGCCACAAGGAAGCTTTATTTTGTCAAACTATCGAGTAGCACGTATATACCGAATGCATGCTCATGATGA
>JAICHI010000039.1 GCA_025922735.1 Nitrososphaeraceae archaeon
CTGTCGACATCGAGCTTCCAAAGCCCCGCGCAGGCACCAAGAGCTGCATCATTTGCGGCGCGTCCATACCGGCGCAGGCCAAGTTCTGCAGCAAGTGCGGTAGGTCGCAATAATTAATATAGCTACTTTCAAGCATTCATCCATAATGGCAAAGGTGTTCAACGGCAGGGCCGCCACTGAGGAATACATGTCGACCCACTCACTTACATTTTCTACTCCCGACATGACACTGAGAAAATTCGCAATTTGGCTTGGCGATCAGGTGAACCTTCCAAACGGTGAACTGGGACCGCGCCTTATGCTCTACCTTGAAGAAAGAGGGAACAAAAAAGAACCAGAGTTGGTGCCAGACATCGATGATTCATTCAAGCCTAGCGGTGCTGTCACAGATATGTACAAGGGAGTTGAGTCTGCGGCGCCCACTGAGGTGATGTCTCCTCCCCAACTGACACCACTTAACAGGGAGACACTGGAGCCTGAAATGAAATTTTGCATCAGCTGCGGCAACAAGCTTAAAGTTAGTGCGAAATTTTGCAGCAAGTGCGGCAGCATACAGAGCTAGCGCTTGCTCTGCTTTTCTTTCATCTTTAGATAGCATTCATTGCATATCGTTTTTGAGAATAGAAAGTTGAGTGAGTAGAATCTGACCCTGTTGCAGGATTCACAGGTGCGCATATCTCTATTGTCAATGCATCCATGAATAAATAATGCACTGCCTAGTAAACGCTAATTGAAGAAGCTCAGATTTGTTATAACCGGCAATCCCGGTGTTGGCAAACACACAACCGCTAAGATAATCGCAGAAAAGATAAATGCAGATATAATTGATATCAACGACGTTGCAATTGACAACAATGCTACGGGTAAGAAGACTGATCTCGGCCTTGATGTTGATGTCAAAAGACTAGTAAGGCTGCTTGAGAAACAGCTCAAGGCAGAAAGGGATTTGGTGATAGTGGGACATCTTGCTCCCTATGTGTTAAGACCTGTAGGCATCAGCTTGGTAGCTGTGCTGCGCAGGTCACCGTATGAATTAGAGAAGACTCTTAAAAAGAGAGGCTATAGCGTGGACAAAGTTAGAGAGAATGTTGCAAGCGAGATCTTAGGTACATCACTCTACGACTCACTGAAAACCTTTGGCAAGCGTAAAGTTGCTGAATTTGATACAACAGGCAAGACCCCAAAAGAGACTGCAGACGAAATATTATCCGCACTGCAAAAAAAACCAAAATCAAAACTTATAGGGATAGATTGGCTTAACCTTGTATCAGAAAAGGGCGATATGCGGAGATTTTTCAAATACTAATGTTTTTACATCTTATCCCAGCAGTGAAATTTCCAATCAGCAATTCACATATGACTGACATGAAGGCCACGACAAAGACTGGCAACAGCGGTTTGCCATTCTATATGAAGCGAACGCAATAAAAAAATAACTTACAAGAAGAAGACATAATATTACTATACTAGAAGCATATACTTTTGTGTGTACGTTGCAGTCTGGTCGCAGTAGCGTGTCAAACAATATCGTTACATACTAACAGTATCATGTATGCAAAAAGGCCCGCTGCTATATATACGCCGAGCAAACGCCACATTTGAATGAGCAATAAGCAGTCTGTATAAGTATTGTGATAATGAAAAAAATTATTGCTAAGCAAGTGGCTCAAATATATTGTTGTAGTCAGAAAAGCCAATGTAAAAAATAAGTAAATGCATATATAGATTGTGCAAAGCGGCGACAACAACACGATGCACACACATATCAATATTACACAGAGTTTATGGAGAACTCCCTAAAGCTATATTGGACCATCACTTAGGCAGGGCGTATTACAAAAATTCGTATATATATTACTCGACGATACCGATTAACATGGCTGCAGTTGTAACACGCAAATTTGGAGAGGAGGCACTCCAGTTCCTTGGAAAAAAGGTCTCAGTGGAAACTTCGGATCAAAAAATTTACAGTGGCACGCTTGCTGGAATAGATGAAAGACTTGATGTTGTGCTCGATAACGTTGAAGGACAGGGGATCCTGAAAGTGATCATCAATGGCTCATTTGTCAAGGAAGTAAGATTGATGGAAAAACCATTCGACTTCAAGGCGCTTGCAGAGAGACTATCAAGAGTTTTCCCAGGTCTTGTCAAGATACGAGAAGATGTTGGTGCAATAATCGTCATGGACAAGATAAAGGTTACGCAAGCTGGCATCGAGGAAGGTTTCGGGCTTGCTGCTGACAGGGTTAAGGCTATCTATGACGAATTCACTAAGGAGACAAAGAAGTAGTTGTGTTTGAGCTCCGGCACTCAGATCTGGCAGCTCGCATAGGAAGGCTTCAGACACTTCATGGCGCTGTTGAAACACCAGCTTTTGTGCCGGTAGTCCACCCAGTAAGACAGACGGTCAGCACACAATTTTTGAAAAAGATGGGCTTTGAACTTGTGATCACAAACGCCTACATCACTCTCCGTCATTATGGTGACGAGGCACGAAGGAGAGGAATACATGATATCATTAATTATGATGGGGCCGTTATGACTGACTCGGGTGGTTACCAGGTACTAGAGTACGGCTCTGTCGAAGTTGAGCCGGCAATGATGGCCCAGTTTGAAAATGACATCAAAAGCGACATACCCATCCCACTTGATAGGCCGACAGGCTATGGCCTTGAATATGAAAAGGCAAAAGAATATGTTGCTATTACGCTAAAAAATTCGCTAGAGAGCCTGCGCGCAATAGGCAGCAACTCAGGCGCGATATGGGTTGCACCCGTGCAGGGAGCCGAGCACTTTGATCTTGTTGAACATTCTGCAAGGGAGCTTGATACAATGGGTTTTGAGATGATGGCGCTTGGCAGTCCTGTTGAGCTGATGGAAGCATATGAGTTTGCTATGCTTGCCCGCATGATAATATCTGCAAAAAAAGTAATCCCTGCAAAACCAATTCACCTATTTGGAGCCGGTCACCCGCTCACTATCCCGCTTGCAATTGCCCTTGGCTGCGATACTTTTGATTCTGCTTCCTACATGCTGTATGCTAAGGACAATAGATACATGACTCCAAATGGGACAGTTAGGCTCGATGAATTGGCTTACTTATCGTGCCAATGTCCAGTTTGCTCATCACACACAGTGCAGGAATTGCACAAGATGGAAATGGATAAGCGGACCATTGAAATTGCAAAACACAATCTCTATATACTTAAGGCGGAGGTGGAAGCTGTCAAGCAAGCAATAGTGGATGGCCGACTTTGGGAATATGTTATGCAGAAAGCGCGAGCACATCCAAAGCTAATGGAAGCAGCGCAGATCTTCAAGGATGTTGAAATGCTGGAGGACGGCACACCGCTATTCAAAGAAAGGGCTATTTTTTTTTACGATCCAATAGACCAACATAGACCCGAGGCGAAAAGGTTCAGGAAGACTGTTGCAAAATTCAAGTCGTCGAAGAAAAAACTAATCCTATGTCCTGAAGACGAAATCCACCCATTCTACTCCACTACAAGTTACAAAAATATTGTAAAGAAATTCCCTGATGCACAGGTCTGCAGCTATAGTCCATTCCTCGGCATTATTCCAGCAGAAATATCAGATGTTTTTCCGGCATCGCATAACCTTGCCACAAGGTCATGTTACAGACTCGAAGACTATCCAACATTTATAGAATCGCTAAAGTCATTTGCAGGCAGGTTTGAAGAAATAGCCGTCATAGCTCCTGACGATTTCATGAAACAGGCTACTAAAGCTGCAAGGCTAAATGCCCGTCTTGTCGATGATATTTCTGCGCTTTGACATACGCCAATGCGATCACACTCCAAAAAAATATTGCAAAAAAGGTAGTAGCGGCCAAGGATGACTTTGGCGAGATAAGCAGTATTTGCGGAGTAGATGTTGCCTACAGGGGCAGCAGCAACGCTGCCTACTGCTCTGCAGTTATTATGGACAAAAACATGCAGCAGCTTGTCGAGTCCGTCGATGTGCAAACCATTGTGAAGTATCCTTATGTGCCAGGACTATTGATGCTAAGGGAGGCGGAACCAATTTTCTACACGCTCAAGTTGTTAAAGAACAGTTATGATCTACTGCTTATTGACGGCCACGGACTATTGCATCCAAGGAGATGTGGGCTAGCCTGCTACATTGGTGTATCCCTTGACAAGCCCACGATCGGTGTTGCGAAAAGCCGGTTGTGTGGGACAGTGCGACCTGATGGGTTTGTGGAGCTTGATGGCGAGATTCTAGGTTATGCGATTAGCAAAAAATTGTATATCAGCGTTGGCCATAGGGTAACTTTGAAAACTGCAATTACCTTAGTAAAGGAACTTGGTATTGAGCCACTGAGGCTTGCAGACATTAATTCAAGAAAGAACAAGAAGAAAAGTGCTTTGGATTAGGCCTTGACAATCATTTAGGTGATATCCTCGACTTCTGCATGTGTGGTTCCTATCATGTAAGTTCCAGTCCTTTTTACCTAGTCCCTTGCTTGTACGCGCTCACAATACACATGATTTCACATTAGAAGAGAGATTCTATAATGTGCCGGACATAGAAAACAAGTTAAGATTCTTAATCTGATTGGAAAATAAAAATGTAAAAAGGGGGAAAATATATGTTGCTGGTCGTTTCCGACTTATCCTTCTTCCCAGCCCTTGTCGAACACACCATTCTTGTGCAGAGGGACTGGTTGTCCTGAGGTGTATTCCATTGGCCTCATCCAGAAGATAGCATGTGTTGGGCAAACACCTAGACAAGCGCCGTCTGAAATGCACCTTTCTGGATAAAAGACGAACGCCTTGCCTCTCTTCCACCCTTCGACTGGTTTTACCCTGAGAACGTCTGGACCGAGTGCAGTGCAAATCTCTACACAGAGTGCACAGCCAATGCACCTTTGCTCATCTATGTCCGGAAGTATAGCAATTGGCATCTCTAATTCACTTAAACGTCAGTATTGTTCGAAACTATTTAAACACTATGTATGCTGCAAAACACTGTTATAATGTAAACATCTAAGAGCAGTGTAAAACTGATTGAATAATAAAGTGTGAATGAAAATAAAGGAAAAAGTTGTTTTATTTGTTCATTCTGAGCACATCTACTTGGCCACTGTGTAGCCAATCCTTCAGCTCATCATGGCTTGGTTTGGCATCATGCTTGCCTGCCAAATGAAGATGCAGAAGAACATAGTTAATTTGGTTGAGTAAGGGTTTGTTTGATTCGTCACCTTGGCGAGCTTTTTGCTTCAAGTCAGCTGGAACTGTCTTCCACCAGTCATCAAATTTTCTAACCATATCAACATTTTAAGAACTGAACTTATTAAGGGTTTTCGGTTTTGCAAAACACCGTTATACAGCAATTGCGATATCTTCTGCAAACCCATTAGAAATATAAGGATTGAGAAAAAAGAGCAAGCTTGTGCCCTTCGCAATTCATGAGCTGCACAGTGCGTATAGAGCCTACCGGCAGTTTCTGGATTGCAACCCGCCTCACCACCATGCACGCTACATCTTTCCCTTTTTTAGGGGTTCGTATTTCGCATACCGTAAAGTAGATGTACTTCGGACTGTAGAGATTGCAAAGGCAATTTGTGCTAATCCAAGCTATATCGATATTGGGTGCGGCTACGGCGACTTTCTAGACAAGGTGCGACAGCTCTTGCCAGATGCAAGGGGGATAGAAAAAGACGGAAGCATGTTTTATGCATTTCAGATTTCAAAACCTGATTACATTAGCCTGATGCCTGCCGAGGATTTGTCTGAGTCAGTCGATGTAGCGTTTGTCGGCTGGATGGAGCCCGGGCAAGACTTTCGGAGGTTTGTGGCCAAATGCGCCAAGTGTGTTATTACAACCTTTGATACGGGTGGCCAGTGCGGCATAAACTCTGCCTGCGAATATGAAGAATTTGGCTTCCAGAGGGTGGCATGGTGGAGAACGCCGTCGTGGATAGATGTAAACGGAGAGCTCATGAATCGCTACTATGCGCCTTCACTTGACTCAGGCAAGAAGGAGCAGTTAGCAAAATTGCGCACCGCACACAACTTTTGGTATGTGTATGCAAAGCCGAAACTTACCGCCAATATCAGGTCATGCTTGCAATGGTGGTTGAAAAAAGTAGAAGATCCAAATGATAGGTTCGATTTTGAGTCTATCCTTGACGAATGCGGCTTCCATTACATGGAGGAGCTGCCAGCACTTGGAAACAACAGAAAGGTGTGGGAAGTGAAGTTTGACTAAATGCCATTTAATCTTGAAGATCTGCGCAAGGCTAGGTATGAGCTGACGCAATTTGGAGCAAACACATGGTTACCAAACCATGAGCGCTACATCTTTCCCTTTTTTAAAGGATCTTACTTTGCATATAGGAAGATCGATGTACTGCGCACCGTCGCTGTTGCAAAGGCAATCTCAAGTAATCCAAGATACCTCGATGTAGGATGTGGCTACGGAGATTTCCTAAAGCAGGTACGGAAGCTTATTCCAAGTGCTGAAGGAATCGAAAAGGACGCTGGGATTTTTTATGGTCTTGGTATCATAAAGCCAGATTATATTAGCATTACAGACGCGCATTGGATAGACAAAAAATATGATCTTATTTTCGTAGGTTGGATGGAGCCGGGCCAAGACTTTCGCAGTCCAATTGCGCGTAGCACTGACGTTATTATCACGACACTTGATCAGGGCATCAGCTTGGAAGCTGAATTTGACGGCCATGGCTTCCAGAGGGTGGCATGGTGGAGGACTCCTTCATGGGAGGATGTCAATACGGAGATCATGAATCGATACTATTCAAAAATGCCAGAGAGCAATCGAACCGAGCTAGCAAAGATGCGAGGTGCACACAACCTTTGGTATGTGTATGCCAAACCACAAGAAGTCCGAAGTGTCAAGACAACACTCAAAAGGCAGGTTGAAAAAGAATCACCTTTCGATGATAGATATGACTTTGAATCCATACTTGATGAATGCGGATATGGCTATTTACAAAAGCTAGAAAATCCTGCAATGCTAGAACCAATGTGGCAGGTTCAATGGAATTAGCAAGCTTTAAAGAGAGTATTGCTAAGAGCTCTATAGTAACAATAAATTGAAAGTTAAGGTTTTGGGAGCGGCGAAGGAAGTCGGCCGCTCTGCATTTCTCGTCAACTGTGACGATACCAACGTACTGATGGACTATGGCGTCCTGCTCAAGCGTGAGCCCATTTTCCCAATGCACGTCAAGCCCAAGGAAGTTGATGCTGTAGTCATCACTCATGCACATCTTGATCACTCCGGCTTTGTTCCTTCCTTGTACCTGTCCGGCTCAACAAATATTCCGGCACTTGGCACTCTTCCAACTTTTGAGCTTTCTGAGCTGCTTATTGAAGACATGATTAAGCTCTCGGGATTCTATCTGCCGTTTGAATACATCGATGTTATGACGATGCTCAAAAGCTCCAAGAATCTGCAATATAGAGAACCCTACATGGTAAATAATGCCAAGGTGACGCTTCATGAATCAGGACATGTAGTAGGTGGTGCAAGCATTGTAGTAGAACATCAAGGCAAGAAAGTATTTTATAGTGGTGACATTAATACCCGTGGCTCAAAGCTTTTGCGACCTGCAGACCTTGACTTTGGCGAAATTGACATGATGATAATAGAGAGCACATATTCGCAGTCAGAACAGCAACCCCGCGAAGAGGCTGAAAAGGAGCTCATTGAATTTGCATATGAAGTCATAGAGCGTGGCGGAACTCTTTTTGTCCCGTCCTTTTCAGTTGAGCGCTCACAGGAAATTGCAACTGTGCTCAAGACATACAATTTCAAGCACAAGGTGGTGATGGACGGCATGGCTCTTAAGGCAAATCAGATAATGAGTCGCCACCCGGCGTTCCTCAAAGATGCAGAAATGTTCAAACGAGCCATAGGCGAGGCCGAGTGGATACAGGGCTGGAGCAGAAGGCGCAGAGTAGTAGAGGAGCCATGCGTCATAATTTCGCCGGCAGGCATGCTGGTTGGAGGCTCTGCAATATTTTATACTCAGCAAATAGCCAACAGCGAAAAGAATGGTATTGCGATTGTGTCATACCAGGGCGAAGGGACACCGGGCAGAATGCTATTAGAAAAGCGTGTTGCAAACTTTGATGGTAAGATAAGAAAATGCTACGCTGATGTTAAGCGCTTTGAATTTTCCGGCCATAATAGTAGGAGTGAGCTTTTTGAAATCTTGGACCGTATCAAAGGCAACCCAAAGGTGCTGACTGTGCATGGCGATGGCCCCTCATGCGTCAAGTTTGCTGAAGAGATAAAGGAAAAGTATGGTTACGACGCCCATGCGCCCAGCCAAGGCGAAGTGGTCGAGGTTTGATCATCAAGAATACCGACCCTTACAAGATGAAAAAATGTGTATCTTGTAAACGCGATATTGCACTTAATGTGAAATATTTCACTTACCCACTTTCCCTGCAGCAGATCTGCATAGATTGCGCAGAAAAGGAGATACCTAAAACTATTGAATTATTGCAAAAAGATTTAGAAAAGATAAGGGAGGAAAAAGATAGGCAGTGATCAAATATTCTTTTTCAGAATCACAGTGGCACTTTAGATCCTTCCACCTTGCTGATGTGCGGACCACTGACGTAGGCGTGCTTTATAAGAAGAATATTGCTCAACGATGTCCCAAGAACCCAAGATAGTGCCAATCTAGTTTTCAAGATTGATCCCTATTGTTGAGATGATTCTGTAGCATATGTAGTAAAAAGCTAAAGTTCTCTAGAATAAGCGAATACCCCTTGACGTACTGGCAATGTATGATAGTTAATGTGAATTTCTGAAAATGCTCATCGGTGTATGAGTATTATTTGATGAAGTTTAACTGATATAGTTAGTTGTATTGTACTGCTGAAGGGGTAGTATAATAAAGTGAAAAGGAAATAGAAAGAAGAAAGGGAGAAGATTTTAGTTTAAATCATTTCAATTTCTATGCTATGGTGGTGATATATCCTCTCCTTTCATCTGTCTTGTCATTATTGTTATTGTTCTAGTTCTTTTATGTCATCTA
>JAICHI010000040.1 GCA_025922735.1 Nitrososphaeraceae archaeon
AGACCTTTTTCAGTTGTCTTGAATGTCTGCTTATCTAAGTCATATCGAAGCAAGTCGCTTTCAGCTAGAACCATCCCATATTCTTTCAATTGTGTATAGCTAAGATTTGTCTTATACATTATCTCGATCTTTTTAGTTACGCCGCCATTTGCAACTTCTAGAATCTGGCAGATTATCTCAATTCTGTTTCTATACCTATTTCTATTTGCCACCGCTTATTTTTAGAAGATCTATGATATTAAATATAGTTATTATACAGTATTTGCCAAATATAGGCAAATATATGCACATTTTATCCAAATCAAGACAGATGACTAGGATATTCTCCTGACCGTTTTCATTTTTTATTGGGTCGAGATGGCAGAGCATGATAGCGGAAAATGAAAAATATTGGCAGGATGAACTAAGCACGCTTGGTATAGAATGTAAACGAAAAATGAACTTACCGACAAGGAGGAATTAGAAGAGCATGCTACGGCCGTAAAGGAAGTCTATTTTCCGGATTACAAGACTACTCATGATGATAGCTACAGAGAAATTGACCGATCACAGTTTGAGTATATTGTTTAGAGAGAAATGCAATGGAATAGTATGATAGCAAGTTCAGAGAGCCCAGCACATCATGAGGAATATGGATTTCAGGCTGGTGCCTAGGAGATAATTTCAAAGCAAGAGCATAAATCCTTTGATGACTTGGAAGAAAGAGTGGAAGGTCCTCCTCTTTGGATCTGGGCAGTCATCGTGGGTGCAATAATACTTGCTAAATTCACTTTACGATGGTCAGGACTAAAGCGGCTTGCAAGAGATCTGAGAAAAAGGTAATAGGAGAGGATCATAGTCAGTAATACTAAACTTATTTTATACTATGCCCGCGGCGATATCCTCATGGCGAGCGAGGTTATAGCTACTGACAAGCAGTATCCTAAGCTGTCCAAGGCAGCTTCGGGATACCTTGAGATAGACCACTTCAAAAATGCCGACCTTCATGCAGGCTATTTCTGCTATAATTGCATATACTTCATCAAGGACAACCATTGCGCTATAGTGGAAGACACAGGACCTGACGTTAACGGCCGAGAGTCTGGCATCATAGCACCACACGGTGTCTGCACATTGTGGGACCCAAATGAGAGGGAGGCGCGATAAGGTGACAGACATTGGACAGAAGATAAAAGAAGCTGCTGGCGCAGTTGATAATCTAACAAAGTTCAAGAAAAGGAGCAAGCTACAGGCATCGTACATTGAATACGACAAGTTTGCCGACTCGAACTTGCATGAAGGATACTTCTGCTACAACTGTATCTACTGGATGAGTGCTAGCGGCGGCAAGTGCATGCTGGTAGAAGATAAAGGACCAGATGTGATGGGCAAAGTGTCAGACGTAATTGCACCGCATGGATGCTGCATGGCATACGAAGCTAACTATGACAAGCTGCACGATACACGAACCCCGACTGAAGGTGTTGCAATAGATACAGAAAAGAATAAGGATAAAGTCACGACTGCAGACGTCGTGTAACTTTTTTGTTCTAAAACAGCTATTATGAGCTTAACAAGGATAGGATAGCATGGACAAGGTGCTAAAAAATCGTGCAAGTTATAGAACATAGGCACCGGAAACTTTTACCGCTTCGCAATTAAAGCGGAAAGCGATACTATTGTAAATGGCAGAAAAGCTCAAAGACATGAAAAAGACGACGTCTGATGCAGTTGAGATAATAAGGGAACTTGGATCGCCGGATGTACAAAAGTCACTTGAGAAGATTCGTGACACTGCCAAGGTTGGCAGCGAGATAATTAAGTCGCTTAAAGAGCCAACCATGGTAACAAACATTGAAAACATTCGTAAGACTACCGAGTCGATTGAAAAAAGTAGTGCAAGAATTGAAAGGGTCACAATGGAGCTGAAGAATTCGGGTGTACTTGACGAGACAAGGGAAACGATCAAGTCCGCTAAATACACTATCAGCTCAGTAGGCGACAGCAAGAACCTGGGTGAAACAATGGATGCCCTCAAGGAGATGCTGCGCTCTATTTCTGCGCTTGTAGATGAACTAAAACTCACTGTGGTAGAATCGAAACAGTCAGGAACAATTCACAACATAGAAGAGACAATTCGAGAGACAAGGAGTGCATTTACTGAACACAGATAGATGATGGATATGACTTCTGAGTAATCGTCAAGTCAATCAAGAACATGCCTGAAAGGATATACATCAGTGAGTTGGACTCCGCAGAGAATCAGGAACAACACCAAGTCATCGGCAGGAAGAAGAGGCGATGACGACAAGAATACAGAAAGCCAACGATAGTATGGGTTGTAGTTACTCTATCTATCATATAGTAAAAACTGTGATAATAAAACTTCGAGATGCTTTTATAGATGTTAATATCTAGGATAGGCATGAAATATAGAAGCAGAACTGATATAACTGCTCAAATTCTAGAAGCTGCAAATGGCGGCGTAACTAAAACTAAGATAATGTATAAGGCCTTCTTGTCATACGCCCAGCTGAAAGAATACCTGACAGTGCTGATAGAAAACGGGCTACTAGAGTATATCGAAGGAGAGCAGATCTACCGGACAACTGAGAAAGGTAATCGCTTCCTAAAGATATACAACCAGATTGGCGAATATGTGGCAGCAGACATGTCTGAGAAGAAGTAATAAAATAATCTATTTTAAATAACCAAGATCACTGAATCAGAATCGTGCCTCAAAAGCGGCGAACAGCCATCCGGCGGGTGATAATCATGACCGCCATATTCGCAACATTGGGTGTTGGGGTGAGCATTGCCATTATTGCTGCAGGTGGGGGCTTTGAGAGTTCTAGCCCAAACATCTTAGACCCGCCCACAGAGGCAGATATCTGGAAGGTTGGCGATCACATACAGGACGGGATGACCCTGGAATATGCCTTAACTTCAAGGGGCGAGCTAAATTCACTCGAATCTGCGCTGGTATCAATGAACTTTCGCCAAGCCGGTGAAAATTGGAACGTCAGGTTCACGATCACAAACGGCACTGGCCAGCCGTCAATAGACCACACATTAGTAATGTCAAATGAACTGACCCGGGAGGGTCAGCTTGACGAGTCGTTCAGGCCTTACTTTGAGCATATACAGTCATCAATTTTTGCAGTCCGCGACATGGAGTACGGCGAAAGCCCAAAGTATCTCGTATTGGGCGCGCCGTGGAATACGATATTTGTTGGCTCGTCTTCAGTAACAGCTAGGGTGACAAACGAAGAGCGTGTGAGCACTCCCGCGGGGGTCTTTGACTCGTTCGTGCTCAGTTACAAGCTCGCAGAACAGACGAGCAAAATCTGGGTCGTTCGTGACATGCCGCTACCAGTCAAGGCAGAGGTGTATGACGCAGAAGACAAGCTGTTGTACCAGTATGAGCTCGTAAATGTGTCTGGAGTGACGTCAGCAGCTATCGGCAACTCGCTGTAAATAGCTTTTAAGACTTCTTTGGAAAATAGACATTTTCGATCATCCAGTCACCGTACGATCTGATCCTCCTATCAATCTCGCACCAAAAATGCATCGAGCCGGGTAGGACTTCAATACTGCCTTTGGGTATGATTATTACCTTGGCACCCTCTTTACCTTCATACGTGTAGGCATCCTTTGGCTTAGCATCGTTGCCTATAAGTTCGACTGCCTTTTGTTTCACCGTCTCCCTTGGCACAGGAAAGACCCTGCGAAATTTGTCAACCACTAGGCTAATATTTTCAGTGCCATATGAGTCAAGATCAGAGATCTTACCTGGTATTGGAAAGTGCAGTTGTAGATCGACGCTATAGTGCGATCCTACAAATTGTGCAAGCTCATTTACCTTCTGATAAGCTATATTAGGACTTCTCTTTAATGCTACAGCAAGAGTGTCACGGTTACGTCTGATATTAAGGTGCAGGTCGTCCATAATGCTGGAAAATGTCCCCAATGCAGTTTTCTTACAATTTGCGGTTAATTAGCATTACAATTATTATAGCTCTTGGTAAAGATCTACACATGATTGAAATCTGATCAGCTCTTTGCCAAGGCAAAAAAAATCTTGCCCGGCGGGGTTAACAGTCCTGTGCGCTTTTACGAGCCTTATCCTTTCTTTGCGACCTCTGCGCTCGGAAGCAAGCTCACTACTGCCGATCATCAGATCTACCTTGACTACTGCATGGGTTATGGAGCGATGGTTCTTGGACATGGCTATTCTTCGGTAATCGAAGCTGTCCGTTCCCAACTTAATAACGGGACACTCTTTTGCGTGCCCACAGAATGCGAGATCAATCTGGCGGAAATGATATGCCGGGTTGTGCCGTGCGGAGAAATGGCGCGTCTTGTCAATACCGGCTCTGAAGCCACAATGCATGCCATCAGGCTTGCCCGCGCTTTTACAAAGAGAAAAGGGGTGATTAAGTTTGAAGGTGGATACCATGGTGCGCATGATTATGTTCTTGTCAAGGCGGGATCGGGTATGGCTAGCATGCCTGCATCAGAGGGAATGCTTGAAGAGGCGTCAGCTCAGACGAAAGTTGTGCCGTACAACATGCCGGCTGAGCTTGAGCGCGCAATTGAAAAGAACCGTAACACTGCCTGTGTCATCATGGAACCTGTGCTTGCAAACATTGGGCTTGTGTTGCCAGAAAAGGGATACCTTAACGAAGTGAGGAAAATAACCGAGCAGAACGATATTATCTTGATATTTGATGAAGTGGTCACTGGCTTCCGTCTTGCACTTGGCGGCGCCAGTGAGTTCTTTGGACTCATGCCAGACCTCGTAACATTTGCAAAGGCACTTGGTAACGGCCTGCCGATAGCTGCGATCGCAGGTAAGAAAGAGATAATGGACAAGCTCGCACCTGCAGGTGGCGTCTATCAGGCAAGTACATTTGCTGGCAATCCTGTGTCTGTAGCAGCAGGTATTGCTACATTGGAAACATTGACTGAAGCCAAAAATACGATATATCCCAAGATCGCCAAAACATGCGATAGCATTGTTGGCGGCATCAAAGATATGCTGGCTAGAGCTCAGCTTGACTGTACTGTCAATTCAATAGGCTCAATGTTCCAGCTATTTTTTACTAGCGAAAGGGTAAAGGATGAAGCTGGTGCCAAGAAGGCAGACGCAAGAATGTTCCGCAAATTGTTCGACGAGCTGCTAAAGCAGGATATCTTCATCCCTCCTTCACAGTTTGAAACTTGCTTTGTATCGTATGCACACACCGAAGACGACGTGGACAAGACAATAGAGGCATACGGCAAGGCATTTCGTGAGATAAAGAAATGAGGATGAAGACAATACGAGTCGGAACCAGAGGCAGTAGACTTGCAATAGCGCAGACAGAGATAGCACTTGTCGCCTTACGTAAGGTTCACCCCCAAGTACGATTTGAAGTAATCCCGATAAGCACCAAGGGTGATGTTGATAAGAGGCCGCTCTTTACTCTAGACGAAAAGGGAATTTTTGAAAAAGAAGTGAACGAAGCAGTCAAGCAAGGCGAGGTTGATTTTGCAGTCCATAGCCTCAAGGATATCCCATCAGATCTATCAGATGATCTTTCAGTGGCCTGCGTTCTCAAGAGGGCGAGCCCGAACGACGTGCTTGTCACCGACAATGGACAAAAACTGAAAGATCTAGTATCCGGCTCAGTCGTCGGCACGAGCAGCCTCCGGCGGGCTGTACAGTTGACAAAAACTAGGTCGGATCTCAATGTCCGACCGATAAGGGGTAATGTCGAAACAAGAGTGAAAAAGGTGATAAACGGAGAGTACGATGCAGTTATTCTAGCAGAGGCTGGCCTTGCCAGAATAGGCATGAAGGATGTTATTGTCGAGCGGTTTAGCATCCGAAATTTTGTACCAGCACCAGGTCAGGGGGCTATAGCCATCGTGTGCAGGCGTGATCACACTACCCTTGCTGACATGGTCCAGCAGATAGAGGATCGCCGTTCGCGCATAGCAGTGCTTGCAGAAAGAGCACTGATAAGAAAGGTAGAAGGCGGCTGTAGGTTCCCACTTGGAGCAGTGGCAATAACCAATGATGACAAGATATCGCTTTATGCAAGCGTATTTTCTGCAGATGGCAAGCAGAGCATTCACGTCAAAAAGGTAGGCAGAGCAAGCAATCCAGAAGAGCTGGGCTCCACGGTAGCAAACATGTTGGTAAAGCAGGGAGCAATGGATCTGGCAAAAGGTTGGCGCAGAGCAGTAGACGAGTGGAATAAGAAACTATGAAAAAGGGTAAGGTGTTTATCTGCGGAGCCGGTCCAGGCGATCCCAAGCTGATGACGCTGCGGGCAATGGAACTTTTGAAGACCTGCGATGTTGTATTGTATGACCGTCTGGTGGGCAAGGAGATAATCGACCAGATACCTGCAGGATCAGAGAAAACCTATGTTGGTAGAATGGTTGGCGACCCGACCACGCATCAAGACCGGACAAATGAGCTTATGGTGAAATACGCGAAAAAGGGTAAGACCGTACTGCGGCTCAAAGGCGGAGACCCTTTTATCTTTGGGCGGGGGGCAGAGGAAGCTGAATACCTCATCAAACGCGGTATCGAGTTTGAAATAGTGCCCGGCATTACTTCATCCATTGCATCGCCAGCTTACGCTGGCATTCCGCTTACCCACCGTCGGTACTCTTCATCAGTTGCCATAGTCGCCGGGCACGAAGATGCGAAAAAAGACAAGCTGATGGTCAGATGGGACAAGCTTGCCGGTGCGGTCGACACTATAGTCGTATTGATGGGTATTGCCGAGCTGGATCAGATTTCACGCAATTTGATAAAGGCTGGGATGAAAGAGAGCATCAAGGTTGCAATTGTTGCAAGTGGCACAACTGATAAGCAGAGAATCGTCAAGGGTACGCTTGGCACCATCGCAAAACTTACAAAAAAAGCCGATGTCAAGCCCCCTGCAGTAATCGTGATAGGAAGGGTCACTGGACTGAGTGATAAGCTCGACTGGTTCAAGAGAAAGTGACAGAAATGCCTGGATTAAAAGACAAAGTCCTTGCAATAACTCGAAGTGAGCGCGACGCAAAAGAATTTTTGCAGTTGGTAAGGGAGCAAGGGGGCAGGGCTATAGCGCTTCCCGCGATAGAGATAGTGCCAAAGGGTCCGGAAGTTGCAGAGCAGTTCATTGACAAACTCCGCAAGAAAAAGCATTATTATTGTGCGTTCATGAGCCAGCAGGCAGTAAACATCCTGTTTGACCTTGCCCGCGACAAGATAGCACCAGTTCTGAAATCTACTACGGTAATTGCAGTAGGCCCAAAGACAAAGCAGAGCCTTGAAGAGCATGGCATAAAAGTCGGACTAGTACTAGAAAAATTCTCTTCGTTTGGACTCATCGACCTCTTGTCGAGGATAGAGCCGGCAGGGAAAAAGATAATCATCCCTCGAAGCGGTGCTGCAAACAATTTTGCCACTGATGCCTTGATCCGCCTTGGGATGGATGTTGACGAAATTCTCCTCTACACCGTGCGCACAAGGGCGGTCGAGCCCATATGGAAGGAATTTTATGATTTATTGTTGCAAAAAAGGGTGGATGCCATTATTTTTACTAGCGCCTCAAATGTTAACTCATTCTTTGAAATAATGGACAGGGTGTCCAAAGATGAGTTACAGTTGGATAGCATTACCAAGGTGGTTTCGATAGGACCATTTACGAGTAAGGTGCTGAGGGACCGGGGCATTGAATGCTTTGAAGCTGAGGAGCATACCGTGAGAGGTGCACTCCAAATTGCAAAGCAAGTCTTGTAACTCTTTAGTCTTTGTGACATATGTTGGGCATGACAGAAGGAACAACAAAAGAAGCTGCTCTACTCGAAGATTCAACATTCAATGTAATAACTCAGATTGAAAAGAAGGCCGATTTTCTGTATTCATCTGTTGAAAAATACATTCGCGATGCAGAGAAAGACAACAAGCCTGAGCTTGTCAAGCTGTGGCGCACTATGAAGGAAGACGAACAAAAGCACCTGAAAATGCTGCGCGAACATCTAGTAAAGGAAGTAAGGGAAAACAAACTATAGTAGGCAAAATTCAAGGCTATGCTGCGCGTCAGGTCTCTATTTATCGTCAGCAGGTCTCCCATTTTTTTCCTGTACAAGATATTCAACTCCTGTTGGACCTGTAAGGTGCTGCCTAAGCGTGCTAGATTCAGGCCTATTTGAGTAGCATGCTTTTTGTTGAGCCTGTATATGCATATTCTTTGCTCATGGTGACACTTGTAGAGCTATCTGTCAAGCCTACTTTGATTTTGAAGTACGGTGTGTATATACACATATCATATATTATGTTCAACTCGACAAGTGGCTTGCTGACAACACGTATTTTTCGCGTATTTTCCTTATAGACACTAAAAAGCAGATACAACAACCAACTGGTTGGTATGACGTATAAGTTCGGTTGGCTTCTATTTGCTCTAGAAGATCAAAATTAGTTCGTGGTTACTCTCAACTCACTTTTGTATTCACAGACTGGATCTTCTCATCCAAAGTGTTTGGCTTATCCAGCCTTTCGTCGATCCTTATTGTCGAAATCACGCGCTTGGCTCCAGCTGATTTGGCAGAATCATGAGCTGCATGTATTGCTTCGAAGATATCGTCTAGGTTGTCTGATTCTACTTGAGTACTCATTGGAGTAAGAGTTACTTTTTTGAGCTTCCTTATATTGCGAATTGCATTGTAGGCAGCTGCTATTTCTTTGCTCATGCTTGTATCAGAAGTACCAATTGGCGCAATGCTAATTTCGGCATTCACAGTTGGCAAGTTGCTCAATTCACTCAATATTAACAAGTTTTACTAATTAACAGTTTATTTGGTCTTATGATGCCACCCATTCAAACTGAGAAATAACAACTTCGTAAAACGTACTACTAACAATTGCCTTTTAGCGATTCTCTTCTCGCTGTGTGAAAATGATGATTATTTTACTGTCTCTTGCCTTCCGCCCCCTAAAT
>JAICHI010000041.1 GCA_025922735.1 Nitrososphaeraceae archaeon
AGTCTGCTTGGAATAGATATAGATGCATGCATGTGTGTAAGTGTTTTGTTACTAGTATCTCTTGGCATCCGCAGCAGTAGTCCTCGCATTAAACAACCTCTTTCTATCCTTCTTATCTAAAGCATTGCGAAATGCTTACCACTCCTCTGAACATCTGATGGCAGCATCGACCTTCGATACCCGCGAGCAGATGCTTCAGATTCCTTCTTTTTCTTCCTCTAGTTTCTAATGATACCCCTATGAATCAAGTCTGCATTTTTTTTGTTTTTGCTATCGCCCTGCCACCTTTTTTCTTAAGAACCATGTATATTTCTGGCAACGAGTATACAAAGCCTATATGGATGCAGTCAGTTTTGTCATCTAGCAAACACTGCAGCTCTCCGTTTCTTACCATTACTTCTGCTATTCTGTCACGCTTGTTATCTTTGATTATTACTCTTTCTTGTTCGATTGCAATCTTTTCAAGAAATGGAGCTTGTCTGGCAAAGACTTCATATTTTGCCATCGTCTCTTGCATCATACCAGTTACAAATCCCGAAAAGCTAGTGTTGTCCTTTAATCTGCGCTCCTTCTTTGCTTTTTTGTATACTTCGTAGTATTTACTGAAGATATGCTCCTTTACTGTAATTGTCTTAAAGCCGGGCTTTGGCATCTTGCTTCTCTTAAGGACATGGACGGTTAGAGGACAGAACTTTATAAGATTTTTGCTACCACCATCATCTCTCTCGCAAGTCATGAGATATTGACCCCAAGTGCCATGAAATTGAACACGATAGCTTCATTAAGAACATATTACCTCACTGTTACCGTCCTCATATATGAGGTTTGGTCATCAAAACCCGCATTCGCAACAACAAGAGCAGAAGGAGCAAAGGCAGCAGCTACTGCTTTACAGATACAGTTGCTTAAAATGCGGCACGGTGTTAAAAATGACAGAAAGTCCTATTGACAGCAGTATTTTCCGTGCCATTAAAAACGAAAAATGTGCTAGTTGTGGTAACATATTACAGGAACAAACAGTAGTAGTGCAGCAGCAACAACAACAGCAGCTGCCTACCTTTTCACAAAATGATAGCTCACCTTATTCCTCGTCCTCTTCTCCATCATCATCACCTCCTGCTCCACAGATATTACTACCTCCGACGTTACTAACACTACCACCATCATCAACAACAACAACAACATTTGAGACTGCCTATAACATTCAACAAAAAAGAAGAACATCTACCAAGCTCATTTTCTTCGACATAGCCGAAATAGATTCATTTCTTGACCTTTCAGACAGAGGTGGGAGCATTTGTGTTGCCAGTAGTAGAAAAAGTAGGGACGGCGACAGCTGGCACGCAAACAATACTCTTGTTACAAGGCTATGCGTCAGGGCCTTAATACCAAGGCGGCATGGCGGCTTTGGCTCGCCTTATGTAATATTCATCGATGCAGGCAACTGCTCCGATATTTACAAATGTGTTAGCTTTATCAGGCAATACGGTCTTGACCAGCAAAAGACTTTAGATAGAATAATTGTTTCCAGACCGTTTACAATACATCAGCTTGCTCGTTTGATTATCTACGAGGTTGCGCTTGTGCTGCAGAGAACAGATGCACGGCTTGTCGTAATTTCAGACTTGCTAAGGATGTTCGTTCAAGACCCGCAGATTGACCCAGATGAGGCTTGCTGGCTTGTAAAGGAAATAGCAAGGTCTCTTCGCAAGCTCTCAAGTCAGATATTAGTTGTCGTTTCTCTGCATGAATGCCCACCGCCCCAGTTCCGCAGTCTTCTTCTGTCCCTGTTTGATAGCCAAATCCATATCGCCACCATCACAAAAGAACCAAGCCGATTGCAGGTCAAAGTCGTCAGCTGCAGCAGCAATAACAACCTTCCTTATCATCGCCAGGGTGACAGCAACAGCAAGCGCCAATACTCCTCCTCCTCCTCTATCCTCATTGAGAAAGACTTGCAGATTATTCGAGCGCGGTGATTGTATAGTGTATGGGCAGGACAATACCATCATTTAGACTTGCACTTGAAATGGAAGAAAGGGAATGGACGCCCTTTCGCAATGCTTTAGATAAGAAGGATAGAAAGAAGTTTGATGATATGTTTGACATCCCTAGGCTTTACACCTCAGCTTGCTCTTATGCTGTTCAGCCTATAAGACTATATCCTATTTTGATGTCAATCCTGCTGCACTGTTACAAGCAATTGGTAGATTGTATTTCACAGGTTAGACAGATGATGGTTGTAGTCGGAATTGAAGAAGAAGAAGAGAAAGAGGAGGAGGCTCTGCCACTACCATAACAATGAGCCTGTTTCCAACTGACGACATTCTTGCCAAGCTACAAGAACAGTGGAAGGGATACGCTGATGCTCTGCGGCAAGAGGATAAAGAAGCGTTCCTTACAATGATAGAGAAATGTTACGCGCATGCCGCTGCAATTAATGCAAAAGGCGAGCCTTTCCCAAATGAAGCGCTGCTCATGTCTTTGGTATTCTCGCAATATAAGATGATTAATTGGTTAGTGCCAAAGTTAGCTGAATTCAGTAAAAAGATTGCAGAGCAAGAAGAATAAGAAGAGAAAGTGAAAAAGCAATAATGAGGACGACAACAACAGTATCAGGCTGGCTCTTTGATGCCTATCCGCAAGGCGATAAGATGGTGTTTTGGATTAAGCAGGAAAAAGATGGTAGAACAGTTAGATTAGAAGATAACTGGTCACACTCAATCTATATCGCTTCTGATAACAAGTATGACTTGGCTTCAGTAGCAAAAGATGAGCGTATTTCTTCATTCATAAAGAGCCACGAATTTGTTCAAAAATATGAGAAAGTAACTGACAATGCCAAGTCTGAAGTCCTAAAATTGACTTTGATAGACTCCTCACAAGCCCAGAAGCTCGCCAAGAGTATCATGCTTGGCGGCAGGTTTGGACAGTTCCGCCTTTACAATGTCGATGTCTTGCCTGCACAATCATATTTTTACGAACATGATATCATCTTTCCACTTGCTTTTTGTGAAGTTACTGTTACTTCAGACAACAACAACAGGCTAAGATGGTCTTGCAAGGACGACAGTGTGTGGTCGCTTGATTATCAGCTGCCAAAGTTTAAGACTATTCATCTAAGCGTCAAACCAAGGAAGCAAGAAGGCAAGATGCTGCCCAAGTTCACAGACAGGATAGACTCAATATCAATTAGGAGTGGAAATAATAATAATAATGATGATGAGGAAGAAACTATTACAATTGATGGTGGTGACTGCTGCTGCTCTGATGATGAGGCCCAGATACTCTTTAGTCTTGCAGAGTCGATGTCTGCACTAGACCCTGACTTTGTTTTTACAGAAGGTGGAGATTCGTTTGACTTTCCATATCTGGCTCATAGAGCCAAGGTCAACGATTGCAGCAATATCCTAGTCCTTGGTCGGGAGCCATCCAAGCCTATTATTACTACCAGTAGAAAGCCAGGCAAAGATGATGGAATAACCTATTTCTCTTATGGTAGGATACACTATCGTCCGTCATCAACTCAACTTTTTGGCAGAGTGCATATCGATACAGACAATTCCTTTATCCTAAATGAGGCTGGAATGCAGGGGCTTTATGAGATAGCTAGGGTATGCAGAATGCCACTTCACAAGGCTTCACGTGCTTCAATTGGACGTTGCATGAGCAGCCTACAATGTTATCATGCAACAATAAATGACATTCTAATTCCTTGGAAGCCATCTTTTGCAGAGCATTTCAAGCCATATTCAGAGTTATTTGTAGCAGACCGCGGCGGTATGATACTTGAGCCGCGGATAGGAGTATATGAACAAGTAAGTGAATTTGACTTTTCTTCCCTTTATCCTAGCATCATGTCTAAGAAGAATCTGTCTGGTGAGACAGTGCTATGTGCATGCTGCAGCCCTGACTCCAAGCGTAGAGTTCCGGAACTAGGCTGGAATATCTGTGAAAAGAGGGTTGGAATAGTGCCTCAAGCCCTTGAAATATTGCTTAAGAAGCGAGCGCAATACAAGCTAAGGCTAAAGTCGCCAGAAACCGATGCAATAACAAAACAAGTCTATGACGCACGACAGAACTCACTTAAATGGATTTTAGTTACAAGCTTCGGTTACCTAGGATATAGCAATTCAAAGTTTGGCAATATCGATGCACATATTGCTACTTGCGCTTTTGACAGACAAGTGCTTCTAAAAGCAGTCAGAGTTGCCGAATCTCATGGATTTAGGATACTGCATGGTATAGTTGACTCGTTATGGGTGGTCAAAAAAAAAGGTGCTGTGCAAGAGAAGAAGGAGAAGAAGGATTATCTGAAACTAAAGGAAGAGATAGAGCAGAAGACAGGCTTTGCAATATCATTTGAAGGCACTTACAAGTGGGTTGCATTTGTCCACTCTAAGAGTAGCAAGTTAGTCCCAGTTCCAAATCGGTATTTTGGTGTGTTCGAAGACGGCAGCCTGAAAGTCAGAGGTTTGGAAATACGAAGGCGCGACAATCCACCGTTATTTGACAAGTTCCAAGCAGAAATACTAAAGATAATTGCAGCAGGCAATACAATCCAAGAGGTGAAAGTGCTGCTGATGCCAAAGGTAAAGGAAACCTTTTGCAGGTATGTTCAACTTTTGAAGGAAGGAAAGGTGCCTCTAGAAGAACTAGTTTTCACAAAGCAGCTGTCCAAAGACTCTCATGATTATGTAATGAATACCTGTGAGAGCGCAGCTTTACATCAGCTTCGATCAGAGGGCAAATCGTTGCATGCAGGAGAGGTCTTGCAGTATGTAATCACAGACTATTACAATAATAATAATAAACGACCAAACAAGAGGGCAATGCCTATCGAGATGATTGACAGCGACAATAATAATACCACTACTGCTTATGACGCCAAGCGCTATACAGAGTTGCTTGCAGAAGAGCTTCGTTCAATTACGGAGCCTTTCGGCTTTGTTGAATCATCATCATGGTTGCCGAGCGGGAGTATGTGACGACCTTTTAGCCAGCTTAGCATTGCAGAATAGTTTTTCTCATCATTATTAAAGATGGATTGGAATACTTCTAGGCTATCTGGTGACGTCCATTTTAACTGGTACTTTTCTTTAATTTCTTTCCAGGTGTTGTACTTGCATTGGTATTTTGATAAGCACACAAGCGCCTCCATAATGCGGCGTCTTTTGGTATTGGAAAAAGTCAAAATTTCGCTTGCGTCCCCTGTTTTTAGAATATGACCATGTTTTGCGGCCTTTAGAATTATTTGCTTCAGGTTCCTTTTTCGTTGAGCTAGCAAGTATTGCCTAAAGCCATTCTCATCTATTTCGCTCCCTTTTGTAGTCTTAGCCGGTAGCAGTAACAAATTATTGTCATTATCACCACCGTTCATGATACAGTTCTCCACTGGTAGAGAACCGTTCTCCACTAATGGAGAAACAACAGTATTATCCTTGTCTTCATGCATAGGTGCAGACTTTTGCTGGGGCTGTAGGGTATTGTGCAATCCGGTCTAGTATGGGGGACTGTCATGGTTTGCCTGGTTTTGTTGTAAATTCTTAAAGCCTGAATTTGAAATAGTGGAAAAATCGTAAGCGCCCGGGCCGGGACGTTCGTTCGGTTTTTTCTTCAACCCGAATTTCGAACCCGGGTCGAAGGAGTGACAGTCCCCCATACTAGACCGGATTGTACGATTCTGGTTTTTCACTTAGAAGCAACCAGGCATCTCTATACTACCCGGGCGCACGTAACCCAACTCTTTGTAGAACCAATTAAAACGTTTTGGTTTTTCTATCTTTCGACTTACACTACGCGCACATTGTTAGCTGCTGGAGTAGTACGATATACTATTCTCTTCTTTTTACGATAACTGCAGTACTCGCATCTATACTCTGCCAGCTCACGTCATAGCCGAGCTTGACGATAAGTTCTGCATGGCAGGATTCTGGAATGCCCTCCTTTGAAAGAATTGAGCAAGCATCAATAAACCTGCTTGTTCCAGCCAGCAAAGATTCCAACTTGTGTGCCTTGGACTTGAGTATTAGATACATTCCTGCTTCAATATACTTTTCCTTATTATCTCTTAGAGAGATTCGCCGTGCTACTTCAGTTGGAATGCCGTACTTTTGTGCAACTTCGTTGATCGATATAATCGCATTATTATTATTAATATCATCCTTATCCAATTCAATTTTCAAATTAGGATCATTGACTTTTCTCTCAATCATTTCCCTATCTATTGACTTCAAGTAATCAAGAATGGGTTTTATCGGAACTGTATCATTTTTGTAGAATATCAGCTGCCCTTTTGGCACTATTGAAGAAAAGGAGGATTTTGAGCAAGCAAAATCTTCATTTACTGCGATAAATAGAAGATCTGACTTATCTTTATTATTATTATTATTGTTCTTCTTCCTGTTATCGGTGGAAGCAAAAATATCAGCCAACTTTTGCAGCTTCCTGTCGAGATACTCTTTTGTCCAGAAACCAACAATCTCAAGATAGACCTTCTTGTCATACTTTTCAAATATAAAATCCGGAATGAAGGCGCCCCCATTTGATAGCACTAGAGGATCAGGTTCCCTAGTCAGCCTCCAACCAGTTTCAGCCTGCTCAAACCTCTTAGCAAACTTTTCTTCGACTGCACTATCAAAGTTATGATAATTATTGTAGCCAGATGATGGTCCTGCAACTTCTTTTTCAGTAATGGAACTAGGAGGAAAAGAGGGATATGGATCTGTCATCAGTTCCGGAATTTCATTTTTTGAAATCTTAAATTCGTATATTTTCCTCCCTTCCATTGTTTTCCTTACGATCCATGCCTCTAGGTGCCATTCACCTCCACTACTCCCTCTTTTTTTATCCGAAGAGAAAATTATGGATGGGAGCAACTTTGCAAGCAATGTCCCGTATCTATCTGTCAATTTAAAGAGGCTCAATGGTCCTTCGAGAGAACAGATTATTCGATTTTCTTGTTGCTGTTGCGGCTGTTGTAAATGGTACATCAAGCCAAGCCTCTTTACACTCCTTAACACACGTTTCCAATTCAAGCCACCTGAAATGTAAAAATCAAGCTTTGTACAGTTAAAGAGCAAAGTTTGCATAAGCGACAAATTGTACCATCCAACCAAAGCTTCAGGGTGTATTGTATCAAAGTGATCGAGTATTAGGTTATCATCCAAATCGCTCCACATCGCTTTTAACACAACATCCTGAGAAGACAAATGCAATTTAGAGGCTACAGAACCTGCAATTTCCCTTCTCTCTAGTTCAGTTAGAGCAAAACCCCTTTTTGATGACTCTTCAAATACCGCCTTTCTAATCCGAGGCGGATCAATAATGGAAATGGTGCTGGTGTTACTGGTTCCACCACCATCATTGTCACTATTGCTATCCTTACTTTTGAACGTGCATCTCCTTTCTAGGAGGGCATAAAATCCCCTTACAAGTTTGTAATCACTACCCGCGTCCGATTCTTCTATTGCTGCGATTCTGTCTTCAAGTACTGCTTTCCTCTCTTTGTTATTCCATGTTTGTTCAAATTCTTGGATAATCTTCTTTGCTAGCTCTATCTGTTCTTCTTTGGTGCAAAATAAGGGAAATATTACTCCATTTCTAGTTCTGACTCTAAGTAATTGTAGAGTTAGCATATTCTATCCTATAAAGTAGGTGTTGCTATGGTTATTTTAATGTCAGTCATGCTATATGGCGGGTCATAAAACACGCATGTACAGCGAGAACAAGTTCTCTGTTTGTGTCTCGGCATGTGTGTATGCTCTCAACTCTCTTCTAGTGACCGATGCAACGCCCTTTGCTTGCATTAACTGCAACAAGACTTACGTCACTTCGAATGAATCGATCATTTCTTCTATGATCGGCAAATATGTAGAATATCTGGTCTTTTCTGAAGAATATAAAATAGAATAAACTTTATCCTCTTTTATCGCTAAAATTTGCATAAAGTCTAAACCCTCTTGCGTGATACTGGCCACAAGCTTATACGCTGGAATAGCATTATTAGTTAAATTAGTCGAAGATAACTCAATAAGTTCAAGGTCTGGGTATAATTCTAGATAAGAAGTAAGAGTTGCACTCGTGAAATTACTCAAGGCTGTATTATTGGAGACGGTATTAATTACTAAACGGACGTTTTCACGAAAGCTATCGGTATCATTTTCCGGTGGAGAGTTAAACCTTAGGGATAACGAAGAATTTGAAGTATTTTGAATTATTATCTCCCACCCATCAGGATACTGTGTACTAATTCCATAAACAGGACTTTCGAATATAAGGCTACCGTTCCCAAGAGATTGAACTGAACTCTCTGTTGTGGTGGTACCGTTATCAATACTTTCTATGTCTAGGTTTCCTCTGAGAATCTCGCTTTCGATTTCTTCAGGGGATTGTTCCTGCTGTGCTAATATCTGTTGATTATTGATACTATTGCTAATTAATACAGAGAAAATTATACTGATGAGTAGTAGCGGTGTGACGACGATTTCTTTAGTTTTAATCAGTCTCATTGATATAGAACAATAAAGGGTTTCTTTTATAGTTATTTGAATAAAAGAACATTTTTTTATTTGCTTTAACAGAAACTGCATATATAAGTAAGCATCACAGTCTTAAAAGTTACCAAGAACAATGCATACTGTGACAC
>JAICHI010000042.1 GCA_025922735.1 Nitrososphaeraceae archaeon
GGCTTCATCTTGCCTGTCTCGACTCTGCCTACTGGGACGGTTCCGACACCTGTAATAGAGTATACGTCCTGTATAGGGATTCTAAGTGGCTTACCCACTGGCTTTTCTGGTGGGTCTAAAATGTCAAGTGACTCAGCAAGGGTGGGTCCCTTGTACCAAGGCATATTTTCCGACTTTTTAGCCAAGTTGTCGCCCTTCCAGCCAGATATCGGGATAAAATTGATCTTAGCGGTATTATACCCGACGAGCTTGAGCATCTTTTCGACAGCTTCTTTGGCCTCCTTGTAGCGTGATTCTTGGAAGCCAGCATCATCCATCTTGTTTAGTGCAACTATGATTTGATTCACGCCAAGTGTCCTTGCAAGGAAAGCGTGTTCCCTACCTTGTCCTCCTGGCTCAATTGCTGCTTCCATTTCACCGGGCTTTACAGAAATGACCAAAATAGATGCATCAGCCTCTGACGCACCAGTGATCATGTTTTTGATAAAGTCCCTATGACCAGGAGCGTCAATTAGCGTGAAGAAATACTTTGATGTTTCAAACTTTTGGAAAGCGAGATCGATAGTAATACCTCGTTCGCGTTCGTCTTTGATGCTATCTAGAACCCATGCATACTTGAAGGTGTCACCTTTGCCTGTTTCTTCTGATTCTTTTGCATATTGCTCGATGGTTCTCTGGTCAATGGCACCCAGATCAACCAATAAATGACCTACAGTAGTTGATTTACCATTATCGACGTGACCGGTAACAACTAGGTTCATGTGTGGCTTTTTGCTAGCGCTCATAGAGCAGGAACGCCCCATGGGCTTTATTTGTATTTCGCCTGTGACCGTATGAAAATTTTGTCTCAACTGATTGCATCAAGTAGTTCTTCTTCTTCTTTGCAGTTTTAGTTCAGTTGTAGAACCTACTGTCAGCTTTCGGAAAGGTTTTAAATGATAAGCCATGAATTTGTCTTATTATGCGAGTTACAATTAGTGCTATCAAGGCCGATATCGGCGGGATCGGTGGCCACACCTGCCCAAGCAGAGAACTTTTAGAGAATGTGAGGAGCTTTGTTGTCAAAAATGCAAAAGGGCTTCTTATAGATCAGTACATCGGGTACACTGGTGATGACATACACATAGTAATGACCCATAGTCGAGGCGTGGAGGATGAAAAAATCCACAAGATGGCTTGGGATGCCTTTACTGAAGGGACAAAACTGGCTAAGGATCAGGGTTTGTACGGCGCAGGACAGGACCTACTCAAAGACTCATTCTCTGGCAACGTCAAGGGGATGGGGCCGGGTGTTGCAGAAATTGAAATGGAAGAGCGGCCAAGCGAAGTATTCTGCATATTTGCCGCGGACAAGACAGAGCCAGGTGCATTCAACCTACCGCTGTGGCGCATGTTCGTTGACGCTGGCAGCAACACGGGCCTTTTGATCAACGAGAGTCTTGCAGAAGGTGTAATTTTTAGGATAATGGACGTTATGAGCGGAAAGGTTGCCGAGCTGAAATTGTGGGAAGACAAGGCTGAGCTAGAGGCAGCGCTTATGTATCCGGGCCGCTACGTTGTCCATTCTGTCATGTCATCGGACGGCAATGATCAGATTGTGTCAGCGTCAACTGACAGGCTGCACAACATCGCTGGCACTTATGTCGGCAAAGATGATCCAATAGCAATAGTTAGAACTCAAAAGAATTTTCCAGCCACCGAAGAGGCTGGCAGCTCCTTCAATGAACCTCATTATGTCGCAGGCAACACAAGAGGAAGCCACCATATGCCCCTGATGCCAGTCAAGCTCAACTCTGCAGCATCACTGAATTACTCTATTCCAATCGTATCATGTCTCCTTTTTAGCATGCGCAATGGCAAGCTTACCGGACCACATGACGGATTTGGTACTGCCGACTGGGATCTACAGAGGATGAGGGCAGCTGAGCGTGCCATGATAATGCGGAACCAGGGCTTTATCCACCCAGCCACACTTGTTCCAGACGAACTCGAATATAACAAAGGCTACGAGGCTAGGATGTCAAAGCTGCAGAGCAAGTTCAAAGATTTAGAAGAGATAATGAATGGCAAGAGCAAGGCGGCGGCAACCAAGGCTGCTCCTACAAAACAGACTAAAGCTGGCAGTAGCAAGCTTTGAAGCGGCCACTAATCATCAATTTCAAAAACTATGAAGAGGTCTCTGCAGACAGGGCAATCAATTTAGCCGAATCAGCCCGTCAGGTGGCAGAGAAGCTAAAAATAGAAATAGTAGTTGCGCCACCCCAGCCTGCGCTGGCTCTGATTGCAAAGAAGATACAGATACCGGTGATATGTCAACACGTCGACAACGAAAAAATGGGCCCCAGTACCGGTTTTGTTGTCCCCGAGATCGCCAAGTCCTATGGCGCGACTGGCTCGCTGATAAATCACAGCGAGCATCGAATAGAAATGAGCTCAATCGCAAGCCTAGTGGAGCGGATGAGAAAACTTGGTATGGTGTCAATCGTATGCGCACAGGAACCAAATGAAGTTGTTGAGATATCTATCCTTCAACCTGATTTTATCGCAATAGAGCCACCCGAGCTTATTGGCAGCGGAAGAGCAGTGTCAAAGGAAAACCCTGCGATAATAACCAAGTCTATACAAGGGGCAGGATCACGCTCGAGCATCATCTGCGGGGCAGGCATCACCGACAAGGATGACGTCGCCAAGGCGATGGAGCTTGGCTCTCAGGGCATACTTGTTGCAAGCGGCATAGTTAAGGCCACTTCTTGGGAAAAAAAGATAGCCGAGCTTGCTTCTGGCATGAAGGGTTAATGCTCCGCAAAAGTCTTATCCATCTTTTCAATCTTGTTTAGGATAAGAGCTACTATTAGTATTAGTATTATTATTATTATTGTTGTTGTTGTTGTTGTTGCTCCGCTGTCGACTGTAAACCATGTTCTTTATGAACAATTCTCCTGCCTTGTATGAGCTTCGGACAAATGGCCCTGCCACCGTGTAGGCAAATCCCATCTTCTCAATGCTTTTCCTGTATGAATCAAATTTTTCTGGCGCGATATACTCTTTAACTGGTACATGTCTGCTGGTGGGCTGGAGGTACTGGCCGATGGAAACCATGTCGACTCCTGCAGACCTTAGGTCCTTGGCTGCCTGCATAACTTCCTCTTCCATCTCTCCAAGACCAAGCATCATAGAAGACTTTGTATAGATTTTGTAGTCGATGTCTTTTATCATTTCCAGAACACGCAATGATTGCTTGTAGGTTGCTCGTGAATCTCGGATTAGCGGCGAAAGGCGGGCTATGGTTTCAATATTATGGCTTATGACTTCCGGCCCTGCAGCTGCAACCGTTTCTATGGCATGTCGATTGCCATGAAAATCCGGGATAAGGGGCTCAATTATTGTTTCAGGGCACTGCACCTTAATTTCCTTTATAGTTTTTGCGATGTGATTCGCTCCTCCGTCCTGCAGATCGTCTCTGCATACCGAAGTGATCACGACATATCTCAACCCCCACTTTTTGATCGCTTTAGCAACTCTCTCCGGCTCGTATGGGTCAAGATACAGTGGCCTACCACTGGTCACGGAGCAGAACCTACACCCTCTTGTGCATACATCTCCCATGATCATAATGGTGGCCGTTCCTCCTCCCCAGCATTCACCAATGTTAGGGCATCGTGCTTCTTCGCAAACCGTGTGAAGTCCCAGAGAAGCAATGGTCTGCCTTACGTTTACATAGTTTTCCCCGGAAGGCAACCTGATGCGAAGCCATTCGGGCTTTTTTTCGAGTCTACCCATTATTATCTTTCGTTCCCTTTCTCCGTCAGTCCTTTAATCAGAAGGATATGCTCAATAATAAGGATTCATCTTAGATGGATAGTGCAAACTACTTTCTATGACATTCACAAGTCGCTTGATGCAAAGATCGTGAATTTTCATGGTTGGGAGATGCCACTTCAATACACTGGGATAATGGACGAGCATGTCAATGTCAGGACAAATGTCGGCTTATTTGATGTCTCGCATATGGGCCGATTTGAAATTAAAGGTCAGCACTCTCTTGCTTTCCTGCAAGAGCTAGTAACAAATGACCTTGAAAAGCTGGGGGATCATCAAGCACTATATTCTCCAATGTGCTATGAAGACGGGGGCATAGTTGACGACATAATTGCCTACAGGCTTGCCCATGATCGCTTTTTAGTTGTAGTCAATGCCTCAAACAGGAGCAAAGATTTCGAGTGGATTTCAAAACATTCAAAATCAGCAGAGAATGTCGAGGACATAAGCGATAGAACTGCCCTACTCGCGATTCAGGGCCCGCGTGCATGTGATGTACTGCAGGAATTGGTAGAAATGGACCTGCAGTCTGTTAAACCATTTCATCTTGTTGATGCAAATATTGATGGAATCGAATGCATGCTATCGAGGACAGGTTATACAGGAGAAGACGGTTTTGAATTATTCTTTGATTCTTCAAGGACAGAGATCTGGAGCAAATTGATGCACCATGGTGAAAGATTTGGAATCAAGCCGGCAGGCTTGGGTGCACGGGATACACTACGGCTTGAAGCCGGCCTAATGCTTTATGGAAATGACATGGACGAAAATACTACTCCACTTGAAGTCCCATTAAAATGGACGATCAGCTTTGGCAAGAAGCAAGAATTCATAGGCAAAAAAGCGTTGAGCAAAAGCCATCCATCAAAAAAGCTTGTTGGTTTTGAAGTTCTGGAAAAGAGGATAGCAAGGCAGGGCAACAAAGTTCTGGTGGAGGGAATGGAAGTGGGCTTTGTGACAAGTGGTAGTTTTTCGCCTACGCTTAGAAAATCCATCGGGTTTTGCTTTGTGCCTGTTGAAGTTTTGCTGGATCAATCAATTCAGATTGACATTGGAGGCAAGCCCTATGAAGCTAAAGTTTCCAGCACAAGGTTCTATAAGCGAAAATAAAAAGAAGTCCGTGATGATGATAATCTTTTTGCATCTGCATGAATCTTTTTGTTATGACAATCGCATGCGCAGAAATGAGAAGAGATAAGGTTTTATCTTTGCCGTAAAGAAACGGGGATTGTGTTAGAGTTAAAATTCACAAAGGAGCATGAGTGGGTTAGGATAATGGATGAATTGGCAATAATTGGAATTTCGGACTTTGCTCAAGAACAACTCGGCGACATAGTTTCAATAGAATTGCCAAAAACTGGAGGCGTCTTCAGACAAGGACAGACCATGGCCATAGTCGATTCAGTAAAGGCCTCTTCTGACATTTACGCTCCTATCAGCGGAGAGATCGTAGAGGTGAATGAAGGGCTAATTGAAAAACCTGAAGTGATAAACCAGTCTCCGTACGACTTGGGGTGGATCGCAAAGATTAAGCCATCTAAGATGGAAGAGTTTGAAAGTTTGATGACAAGGGAAGAGTATGACAGATATATTGGCCAAATAAAATAGAAGAGCAACGGAAATCGATGGATTACATACCTGCAACAGAAAAAGACATAAAAGAAATGCTAAACTTGGTCGGAGTGAGTTCCATAAATGATCTGGTCAGAGAATTCATTCCTGCTTTCAGGGGTAAACTGAATCTGCCTCAGCCAAAGAGCGAGCTTGAACTACTGGGCCATATGAAAGGTCTTGCCCATACAAACAAAGTCTTGCGATGCTTTATCGGCGCAGGAGCTTACAATCATTATATCCCATCAGCTGTGAGCCACCTGCTGGCAAGGGGAGATCTCTATACAGGATACACGCCCTACCAGGCAGAAATGAGCCAAGGGACCTTGCAGGCCATATATGAATTCCAATCCTTCATATGTCTACTTACGGGAATGGACGTTGCAAATGCGTCGTTGTATGAAGGCGCATCCGCCTTGGCTGAGGCAGCCTTGCTTTCCTGCTCTTATACTGGACGGGACCATATTTTCGTAAAGGAAGGACTACATCCGCAGTATCTAGAAGTATTGCAGACATACTGCGAGGGGTCTGAACTTACAGTCACTGACAAAATAGATGACAAAACTGCTTGTGTAATAGCCCAAAACCCGGATTTCTACGGTAACATAGAAAACATGCATTACCTAGCCGAACAGGCCCATAGTGCGGGCGCGCTCTTTACCACTTGTATTATCGAGCCAACTTCACTTGCAATACTTGAGCCTCCCGGAAAATATGGCGCGGATATTGTGGCAGGAGAAGGGCAGTCATTTGGCATACCTTTAAGCTTCGGTGGACCTTATCTTGGATTCATAGCTGTCAAAGACTTTTTGCTAAAGAAACTTCCCGGCAGGATCTGCGGCATGACCACAGATTCGAAAGGCAACAGGGGCTTTGTACTTACCTTTCAGGCGAGGGAGCAGCATATCAGAAGGGAGAGAGCCACAAGCAACATAACCACCAATCAGGCTCTAATGGCGCTGGCGGCAACAATATATCTGGCGCTCATGGGCAGGACCGGCTTGACAAGGGTTGCAAAACTGTCTTATGCAAGGGCGCACCTGCTGAATGGGAAACTGGAAAAAGTTGGTTTTAGGAATTTGAATATCAAGCCCTTTTACAATGAGTTTGTAGTGAAGGTTCCAGGGTCTGCAGAAGCCCTTACTTCAAGGCTGCTAAAAAAAGGAATACTGGGAGGCGTTAATCTGGCTGAAGATAGTCTTTTGATTTGCTGCACTGAGATGAATTCTGTGCAGGATATCGATGATTTCGTTTCTGCCGTAGCGGGTGATTGAAAAAGGAATGAAAATAATATTTGAACATGAAGAAGAGAACAATACAGGACATCTTCAAGAAGAAGAAGATGTCAGTATCGAGCTGCCAAGCGACATTGTCAGAAAAGAGCCGCTGCCCATTCCAAACGTAAACGAAGTTGATGTTGTCAGACATTACACAAACCTGTCAAGAATGAATTTTGGAGTTGATATTGGATTTTATCCGCTTGGCTCATGCACCATGAAGTATAATCCAAAGGTAAACGAAGATGCGGCAAGAGCTGAAGGATTCAGCAACCTACATCCTCTATCTCCGGAAGAGTGCACTCAAGGATCGCTGAAATTGATGTGGGAGTTGAAAGAGTATCTGAAAGATATCACCGGGATGGATGATTTCTCTCTGCAGCCTTCTGCTGGCGCGCAGAGCGAACTCTTAGGGGTTATGATCGCAAAGGCGCACTTCAGGAGCAAAGGAGAAAAAAGGACCAAAGCGATAATTCCGGATTCAGCCCACGGCACTAATCCTGCTACAGCTTCAATATGCAAGCTGGAGACAATCACCATCCCTTCTGATTCACGCGGCAACATGGACATAGGCAGATACAAGGAGTTGCTTAGTCCTGAAGTGGCACTAGTCATGCTAACAAATCCAAATACCCTTGGACTTTTCGATGAGAACACTACCGAGATCAGTCACCTTGCGCACAAGAATGGGACTTTGATGTACTGCGACGGTGCAAACATGAATGCACTATTAGGTATCACCCGGCCAGGGGACCAGGGCTTTGACATGATCCATCTAAACCTGCACAAGACATTTTCAACCCCCCATGGCGGAGGTGGTCCTGGAGCAGGGGTACTTGGGGTGAAATCATTCCTTGCAGAGTATTTGCCAATACCCCAAGTAGTCAAGCGTGATAGCAGATATTCCCTTGACTATGCGTCTAAGAAATCAGTTGGCAGGGTTCGATCCTTTTACGGAAACTTTGGCATGCACGTCAGGGCATATTCGTACATCCATTCCTGGGGCACCCAGATAAGGAAGGTATCAGAGCACGCCGTATTGAACGCAAATTACCTCCAAGGTCTACTAAAGGACACTTTTGACCTTGCCTACGACCGCCGATGCGCCCATGAATTTGTTTTGTCCTCAAGGAGATTTGGGGAAAAGAGCGCCCTGAACATAGCAAAAAGACTTATGGACTATGGCTTCCATCCACCCACTATTTACTTTCCGCTAATAGTCCCAGAGGCTTTAATGATAGAGCCGACGGAAACAGAAAGCAAAGAAACGCTAGACAGGTTTGTGCTAGCGCTAAAAAAGATAGCAAGTGAACTAAAGGAACATCCGGAGATAGTCAAACAGGCGCCACTGTCGACACCGGTTGGCAGGCTGGATGAAGTTGCTGCTGCGAGACGACCAAATCTGAGGTGGCGGCCTTCCCAAAGACAAACCAAAGTGGAATAAATATGAAAAGAAGAGCACATAACGTATACAAGTCTCAGAAACTTATTAGGGTAATGGTAGAATATGACGAAACAGAAAATGCTATCAATTCAATTACAATTACCGGAGACTTTTTCCTTTATCCAGAGGAAGCTTTGGAAACCCTTGAAGCAAATTTAATAGGCACAAAACTGGAAAGACACGCGCTCAAACAAGAGATCGACAACGGTCTGAAGAACTCTGAGGTGTATGGATTTGATTCGACATCTCTGACAGAGGCAATACTTGGTTGCAAGACATAAAATGAGCACGCTAAAGTTTAGCAAAATAAGAGTTTTGGAAACA
>JAICHI010000043.1 GCA_025922735.1 Nitrososphaeraceae archaeon
TAGCTAGACAAGTCACCTCGCACCGAGTTTAACCTCAATCTCTTGAGTGGAGCTTCCCCGGATTACGGTAAACTCAACAACATCGCCTACTCTCTTATGAATCAGCTGCGCCTCGATGTCCTGTGCATCCTCAATTTGAGTATTGTCAACAGCAATTATTACGTCTCCTCCAAGCACAACCGGACTTCCGTCAACAGTTTCAACCCTGTCGCCGCCTCTCAATCCAGCCTGCTCTGCTGGGCTCCCTGGTTCGACAGAAAAGATCAGAAAGCCGACTGGTTGCTCCAGACCAAGTATTTGAGCAATAGCCGGTGTGATATTGCTACCTTCTATTCCAAGCCATGGCTCTGTTGCGTCGGTAGCATAAACATAATAAAATGAAGCTCCAACTACTGAAATTAGCACAGTAAACGAAATGACGGTATTGACAGGATAATGCAATTCACCAGCTTATCTCTAATCTTGAGGCAATAACCTTTTCGAATAATGGCTCAAAACTATGATATAAAGGGTTTCGAGTACCAAGTTCACAGATTGGTACCTTGCTCCTTGCATGGCTGTAATGCAAAAGAAGATAGAATTTGAATTCATGTATGTCTGTGCACTCGCTCGCACTCTCTACTCTACAAGAAAGCGTACTGGCCATATACATCGCATTACAAGATGATGACCATCAGCGAGCTTTTTCTAATTTCTCTGATTCAACTTGTCAAGGGAAACTATCAGAAAGCAAACATGGGCTCAATACGATTGGGACCTAATAGAAGATCTGTGGTCGATACCGATCTCGATAGCCTAAGACCGTAAAAGGACGAAAGGAGGCTAGACGTCATAGTAAAGCATGAATTGGCGCTCTTTAGAACCTGTCGCAAATGCAATCTCGTCGCATTTGAGTTCGACATAGGTGTCTATCAGTTCATTGCAAAAGTATGGTTTGAGGAAATCCTTATCATTTTTTAGCGCTTCAATCGAATCTTGCAATGTGCGAGGAAGTGTCTTTATTCCAAATGCTCTCCGTGTTGAATCAGACATTTTGTAAATGTCCTCATTGACAGGATCGCCTGGATCCGTCTTTTCCCTGATGCCATCAAGTCCAGCGGCAACTGTTGCCGAAAAAGCAAGGTAAGGGTTGGCAGATGGGTCAGGAGCCCTGAACTCGATTCGTTTTGATTTTCCAGTCTTTTTCTCGTTCACCGGTACCCTTAGAACTGCCGACCTATTTCCCCTCGACCAGGCAGCATATACCGGCGCTTCAAAGCCGGGAACCAGCCGATGGTATGAATTTACAGTGGGGGCCACAAACGCGGCCAGTGAGGATGCGTGCTTTAGCACTCCCCCAATAAAGTAGCGTCCAATCTGGCTCAGCTCTGCATAAAAGTCATCCGGGTCATAAAACATGTTGCTTCCTCCTGACCATAGGCTCACGCTTACATGCATCCCGGAACCATTATCGCTTTCGCTGCTCCTTGGATTATTCTCATCAAAGATTGGCTTGGGCATGAAATTTGCAACCTTACCATGCTTTTTAGCCAGGCTTCGGACAACATCTTTGTATCTCTGGACATTGTCCGCCGCCTTTGTAATTGTGCTGTGCATAAAGTTGATCTCTATCTGGCCGCTGCTTGCAACTTCGTGATTAAGATTGGTGACCTTAATTGAGTAGTTGTTCTTCAGGACCTCCGCAACCTCAAATCTTAGCTCCAGTAAGGAGTCTTGGAATGGAGGTGCGTCATAGCCATGCTTTATGCGAATAGGGTACTTTCCTGTCCTTTCTGATGATTGGATTTCTGGTCCTCCGTTCTTGCCGAAAAGAATATCCTCAAAAATAAAGCACTCGACCTCGGGGCCGATTTGACATATCAATCCTTGACTCCTCAGACCCTCCTCCAACACATGGGGAACATACCGCGGGTCTCTAACCAGCCTGCCCTTGCCAAGACCTTCATAAACGTCTGAAATTACAGTTGCGACCTTGTAATTAGGCAATGGCATTAGCCGCAGGGTCGACCTGTCGGGAATTAGCAAAAGATCTGATTCGTTTATCTTTGAGAATCCTGTGACAGATGAGCCATCTAGTGCTATGCCATTATGTAAATGCTCAGATGGATCGCCCATGTCATTAACAATATACTTTGCCAAAAACCTGCCAAGGACATCAGTATATCTTAATTGGACAAATTCGGTGTCTTTAAATTTTAATGGATCAACACCGTTCTCAAACGGATCGTTCAGTGTCATATTCATATTTATTATCTGTCTAATATAAGTTAAAATATTCAGTTAACCCTAGTTTATAAAATTAACAATAATAGACAATACATAGGTAAAAATTTTTAAATAGAGTCAGGGAACAAATTACACAAGCGCAGTTGCGAAGAATTCGCTCGGTACGTACATGTTATAGGGTCAGTTTTTTAGATTAATCTATTGCATGGCGTTCGTTGCCTCGCAGATCCAAAGAAAGATGTCAAAACAAGCAGGAATTATATCGTCCTGCTGTAAAATATGTTTGACCATGAAAAGCTAGGCGTCAGTCTAAGGGCAATCCTTGAGATAACTGCTACCTTGAGTAAAATGAATTAAATCGAAGAGCACAGAGCCTAATTCCGAATTATTCGTGCGGTCTATTATGCCAGCCCACCGACAGATATGAAGACAGTTTTCAAACTCAAAAACTTAATTGCGCCTTATTTTTTGAATATAATTCTCACTATGTCGGGTATATCAACACTGATAGGTCCTAAATAAGGGTAAAGGAGATGTGTTCCTTCTTCTAGTCTCTTTATTGAAAATACGTTTTTACCGCTGAGATAATGGTTTATAGGTATCTGGCTTCCTACAAGAAGCTACCTTAATGCTAGGACCACTTGTGTGCTCCGTATGCAGGAGCGAGGTCGTGGTAACGGATCATGAATGTGGCGAAGTTATTTGCAGTCGTTGCGGTGTAGTAGTTGATAGGCTAGAAAGTTCTGCCGTACAAGAATGGAGAGCCTATAGCGTCGATGACTTCTACCGCAAGTGCCACATTGGCGGCGCGACTTCACTCGCACGATATAACAAAGGACTGCTTACAACAATAGGAAGCAGCAGAGACTCAAAGGAAAAAGGTCTTAACTTTGACAGAATAAGGGTCTGGGACTTTAGAATACAAGCAGCAAATGATAGGAGCCTGAAGCAGGCACTGCCTGCCCTTGAGCACTTGAAGGAAAGCTTGGGATTGCCCGACACAATAATAGAAAAATCAGCTTATTTTTACAGAAAAGCCGCCAGGATTAACCTAATAAAAGGCAGGACGGTATCTTCCGTCCTTGCTGCTTCAGTATACCTCGCCTGCCGCGAATTAGAGACGCCAAGGACCCTCAACGAAGTATCATCTGCAAGCGACGTCCCACGAAAGAAAATTTCACGTGACTACAGGCTCCTTGTTCACACCTTTGATCCCAAGATTCCTGCAATAGACCACATAAGGTGCATAACACGGATTGCAAATAAGGTAGGCCTCAGCGAAAAGACCAAGAGGATGGCAGTAAAGATCATGCGCCAAGTTATTGCAATGCAAGTATCTGCAGGCAAAGGCCCGATGGGAATTGCAGCGACAGTGCTCTACATTGCTTGCCTCCAAGCAGGGGAAATCAAGACGCAAAAGGAGCTTTCGGTTGCAGCGGGCGTCACAGAAGTGACTATCAGGAATCGCTACAGCGAACTAAAGAAATATCTACAGGACTTTGCAAAATCCTCTTCCGTAGCGATAGCAATATTCATGTTCGTCTTCCAGTCACCGGCCTTGCTTAGTTGTACGATATATCCAGCTGCACTTCTGCTCTCTTGAGCTTTTCCAATCATTTCAGAAGCAATAAAAACACAGCACTGTCCATCGACCTTATAGCAACGTGTTCTCAACTAATGATGAATCTGTGGCATAGCAAGCCTAGTCATTGTAATTTCCTTCAGCATAACATAGGGGCTCACACTATGCTTTAGAAAACTAAAATCAAAAAATTCATCTTCTCTAGCAGGCGACAGTACTGCAGCCAGCAGCTCTTACTCGGACCTCTAGGTTGAAGCTAGATAGAATTTCTTTGCATCTTGTCCGGATGGTGATCTCTGTGACTTGTGAAAAATTGGCAATGTCTGTAAGGTACATGTGATAGCCGCAAAGACACGCGGATATATACAAGTATGCTGAAGCAATTCCGACGGGATCTTTACCAGACAGCAGTATATTGTCCTCGGTCTGGCGGGCAATTTCCAACGCCAGTTTTTGTATTCGCCAATCAATTCTAGCCCTGTTTGAAATCTTGGCTATGTATTTGTCTAAAGGTATAACATGGTCAAATGTACCGCTTATGCTCTTCATCATATCCGATTCTATAGCATTTGTCATGCACATTGCCATCCTCTTGTAACACCGAAATGCTATTCTCAGAGATGACCTTTTGTTGCTGCAAAAATCCGTGGAATCAACGATCTCTTCGAGTCCTCTTGCAATACATGACTGCTTGCATGCAAGGTACACCGATGCGATAGCATTGCCATTGACTGACATGCCCTTACTATTGTTTTTAGACGAATAGCTCCTGTATATCTTAGCCGCAGTCTCTGATAGAGACCTTGGAAGCAGCAACTTTGAACATATTTTGTCTATAACCGAGAGCACCCTCGCGATCCTCCTTTCCTCTGAGGACGCCTTTAGTCGAGCGTGCAGCTTACGTACACACGCAATACGTTCGGCATTGGCGAAATTGATAGGTTTGCCATTATAGTCCTTATCTGATATGCTGATTTCTGTCTGCAGTCCATAGTTCATCAGTAGAGAGCTTGTTTGGCCGCTGCCACGCAAGTTTTTCAGCCTCTCATCCGAGTTGTTTGAATGAGTTTCATGTCCGCAGTAATCGATCTTCTCGAGCACGACGTAGCCGCAGGATTGGCATATGTATTCACCATGATACACGTCGAAAATAAGATGTGAACGGCATTCTGGGCAGGACGGTTTGATATCCTTGTCATTTTTTATACCCTTCGCAAAGAGAGTGACCTCTGTTTCCATTCTTATGGCCACCACCGTTTGCATCTCTTGGCATCTATGATTACCCAACTGAATCCTAAATCCTCCGGCGTGCTCTGCTCAATAAGTATACTTCTACGTGAATCTGCTGGAAATTTCGTGAAAATCATTTCATTGTAGAAATATAAGGTATATAACTTATACTTCAATGTTTCATAAATTTAACCTAGGTCTAAATTATCATTAATTTCTGATCAGATCAGAAAAATGTTATAGATAAGTTCACAGGAAAAATCCAAATATTCATTGTGCAGCCCAGTTGGATATCTAGGGCTAGAGAAAAATTGACCATCGAAGTTATTAACACCGTGCAAGTTGCACAACGATGAATCGCATACTAGCGATAAGTTCCCGGGGCGTAGAAAATGTCTAGAACGCTAGCTATCCTTATTTTCTGGGCACTGGGCTTTACAATAGGTTCAGCAGCGTATCTAATGGTGCCAAACGCAGTGTCGTGGCTAGGCAGTATACTTCCTGAAATCGTAGTGAACCAAGCCATACTGGGATCTATTTTAGCCGGCATAGTCGGCTCAGCAGTAAGCACATTTACTGTCGTGACTTGGGCAAATAGAGCTCCATAATTTTTTATTTTTATATAGCTTCCCCTAATTTGCTGGGACAATATTTTTCCGAATGCACCATATGTCATGTATGATAGACACAGTTGTCTTGGCTATTTGTCACTCGACCTTTTCAGTAGTTCCAAATAAATACAAAACTGACTTGGCATACGATATTGGTTTTATGCTGACTTCTGTTTCTTCAGGCGGAATAGGAGGATTCTTGATCGGATATGCAGTGAAAAAGGGGATAAAGATCATAATTGGCATAGCCGGCCTTCTTTTGGGAGGTTTGGCATATCTAAATTACAAGGGATTGGTAAGCGTTGACTGGGAGAAGATCGCGTCTGTGTCAAACCAGGCTATTACAGAATTTTCTTTAGACAGCGCGAGCTATGCGTCTTCCGTAATGGATAGCCAAGTAATGCCGACGATGGTGAACTTTGGAGTTCCACTGACTGGCAGTTTTGCTGCAGGCTTTATCCTGGGCTGCCTGAAGGGGTAGTAGGTATGCTGCCTGGCTTTGCGATAAGATCAGGAACAAATCCTTCAAGCTGTTTGTATAACTTTAGAAATTGCATTCCTCTTTCTGTAGTCTTGTAGACATTGCTACTTTCTTCTTTTGCTATCAATTTACTTTCGACTAACATTTGCAAGTAGAATTGGATCTGATGGTGCGAAAGGAATGCTGCATACATTATCTTGGTCTTAGACATTCTGAAGGAAGCTAAGTGTAAGATTTCTGCAATTATTGCCGTAGCGGTTCTATGCTTCATAGAAACAATTCCCAATCCAATCATTAACAAATACTAAAGGTAAGTAGTCGAAAGTATTAGACTTTATTGCTAAGATGCTTGTCAAGATGGCCAATAGTATCTGTACATCTTGTAAAGATTCCTTTAGAGTACCCGTATTAACCTATGAATGAATTATTTGTGCATGTTTGTAAGCGTTGTATGCGACAAATGTAGTTCCATGGTGTACAAGATGAAAGCGCTGCGCTCTGTAAAGGAGATTTTGAGTCAGTCGAGCAACCGCTGCACAAGTTGCGGCGCTCCTCTGAGTCTTGGGGAGTTTCTGATAAAAGCCACAAAAACTTGAGGTAGGATCATACATATTGGCGAAGGTTCAGTCCATTTTTTTATTGTTTTGAAACCCAAATTAGCGCTGTCCAACCTTTAGGAGATAAAAAAGGGTCGAGCTATTGAGGACATCTTAGACCTCTTGGTTCATTTCATGATCGTCGTCTTCACTGATAGGCACCTTTCATGTTTGTTGTCTTCGACCAGCAGAGCTGTGTTTCGGCCCTCTACTATATTTTTTTACTGTAGATAACCATACGAGAGTAAGAGGTCGCTATCTCGAACCCATCCACTGCCAATATCTGTCCTATAAAACATGTTTGGTATCATGATGTTGGCTACTCTCTGGTACGCCTGCCTGCTTGCTTCTGCAGTGGTAGTTCCAGAACCAGTTACGACAAGTGAATAGCCTGACCTGCCGGCGACGTGCCAGTCGTTACCTTCTCTCTTCACCTCTCCAAGGTGGATGCCGTCAAGGTTCTGATTTTTAAAAAGTATAGTAGCTTCTTCTGAGAATTTTCGGAACGTTCTATCATCATTGAACGGAAATGGTGGGACAGCTATGACAACCCCAACCTGAAATCCGCTTTTTGTCTTTAATTCCGCTATTTCTCCGGATGAAATAGAATGTAGGAACTTGCCCCACTTGCTGGTTACCCCTTCCATATGGATAGATAGTGTCGGATATCCAAAGCGGGATGTGAACTCTAGCGGATATATGCCACTTCCGTTTGCCATGCAGTTGACATCGATATATCCCACATAGCCTGAGCCGGCAAGGTTTTGTTTTATTTTTTCAAGTGTCAGTTCAAAAGCCCTGCTTTTCTGTATCCAAAGCATTAGAGTACCCATCTCGCCCGTGCTGGGGCCAATGTTTCCAGGGAACAATCGCTTGTGCTCAAAGTTGATGTTCACGGGCCGGATGAATTCGTTTCCATTAAAGAATCCGCCTACAGCCACCTCGACACCAGAGGAGTACTGCTGCAATTGAAATGCCTTTATCTTATTTGACCAATTCTTTTTATAATGCGCAAGGACATTAATCACGTCATTGCCGTCAGCCTCTTGACCGACAAACAGCAGCTCTTTTTCGCTCTGCGCTTTCCCGCTGGGCTTTATAACGTATCTACCACAGTTTTCATGTACAAATCGTATGGCGTCGTCAAAATCTGAAAAATTCCAGCTAGGTAGGACCGAGACGCCAGCCTTTGCAAGCTCCTGCTGGCCGAATTCTCTTTCATTTTCAAGCTTGTCTGTGTATAAGCTTCCTCCGATTACCTTCTTGCCCTCAGCTCTCAGTTTCTCCGCTATCTTGCCGAATCCAATATCGTCAAACACAATTACATCTGCCCAGTCTGTCTGGTCCTCCCATGAATCTACCTTATCTACAAAGCCGTCGCCGACGTCTCTTTCTGTCACACTGTGAACATAGAACCTGACATCGTTGCCCTCTTGCCGTATGGCATAGGCAAGATCAACACTTAAGGCTTCAGGAGATACAAAGAGGAATTTCAATTCCATTATAGAAAGGAGTAGGAATTTTAAAGACTATCGGTTCAGCAATTACTGAATAACCTTACAAAACTTCTTTTTCCAAGCATGAAGAAGCTTAGTCCTTTTTACTTAGAAATCTACCACCATCCGGATCAAATGTTCGTTATCGACAAAAACTATTGTGGAACTAGTCATTCAAAGAAGAAAGGCATTTGCGCATAGCGCGTCGGATATGGGCGCAAAAGTAGGTCCGAGCCTCAGTGCGAGAAAAA
>JAICHI010000044.1 GCA_025922735.1 Nitrososphaeraceae archaeon
GCTTTAGGCGCAGACTTTGGTGGCAATGGCACGCTCATAGGATCAAGCGCAGGTGTGGTAGCAGCCGGCATAAGTGAAAAGAATGGTCATCCAATTAGCTTCAATAGATGGTTCAAAGTCGGATTTCCCTTTATGATAGTGACAACTGCCATTGGGACTGTCATCCTTGCTATCGATATTTTATTGCGCCTATAGCTGCAAGATATTTTATACTACAAATACAAAGCGTGTGTGCATGCCAGCAGGGAGGCAGCAGAAAGAAAAACATACCAAGATCTTTCGCCTCTTATAAAGGATCATGGAAAAGATCGCGATACAGACAATTTTATACATATTCTCCTGGATGGCAATTTCTGAGAACCAGTACAAAGAAACTTTGTATAATTTTCCTTTGCACACTCATGAAAAAATATTCCCTATTCTAGTAGCTATAGTAGGCCTTGATACTTGTGTGTCTTGCTGATTAACTTAATTTATCATAACTTCGTAAGATATGAATTAATCGATAGGCGGACTGTATAAAGTTGCTTAAGAAGGCTGAAGAAAATAGAGAATCCTGTAGGATAATAATACAAGGCCGTGACCTCTTAAATATAATATGGTGTGGGTAAGGCTGCTTGAGTAACTGTCATTGATAATCCAATCCTCTGTCTGAGGACGTTGACCAAATTTGAATATTGTAAGCTATAGCCTAAATTAGGGGCGTGAAGTGCCATGTTTTTATATATCATAAAGGAATATTTACTAATGGCTGAAGTCACGAAGGCATTGTTATCTTCTTCTATTTCTATCAAAAAGATACTGGTTCCAGTTGATGGTTCTAACGCATCAGTGAAAGCACTACAATATGCAACTCATCTGGCAGAGTTAGAAGCTAGTAATACTGAACTCATAGTGGTGCATGTATTGGAAGATGTCAAGCAAGGCGGCGCAATAGGATTGCAGGCCAAATACGGAAATGTACGGCTTGTCGAAGGCTTCAAAAGAGCAAGAAGGCAAGCTGCCTTGGAGTGGCTAGAGCAAGTTCAAGTAGCTGCGAAGGAAAAGGGGATACGACTAAAGACTGAGGTTTTAGACGGAGATTCAAAAGTCAAAGTTATAATAGACTATGCAAAGAAAAATAGTGTTGACTTGATAGTCATAGGCTCAACAGGGCTTACAGGGTTTAAACGGCTTTTGCTAGGTAGCATAGCTAATGCAGTAGTTAGTAGTGCACCTTGTCCTGTTATGGTGGTGCGGTGATAAACGTTGCAATATAAACAATAAAGATCCTCAATTATTCATATGTAGCGAGCAATCTATTTTTGCTTTATAACATCGTTAATTATTCTCTGTAATGGATGATGAGCTATCGAGGATCAACATAGCTGTTATATCTTTTATTTCTCGCATGCTGGATATACGTTTATGAACGGCTCTTTATAAATATCTTTTTGCTATCTAACAACATAGCGAGTAGAAGGAACCTAAGGTCAAAATAGGAAGACGGTTGAATTTACTAGTGTTAGAAAAAGGGTGTTACATGGCCCATATAGAATGATTAGTTGTTAAGTATAACATAATCTCTTCCATATACAAAGCCAATAAGCATTATCGATCCCTTTTGAAATACAATCGCCATCTGCGTTTGAATGTCACCACCTGAGAAAGAAATTTTTCCTTCCCTATGTGCGAAAAGGATTTCATCAGGGTGAACAAAGAGAGGCATATTTGCTCCTTTGAGCTTTTTCTGTTCGCGCTTATAGTTTAGCATCTTTATTACCAATTCTAGGTCATGCTTGGTATCGGGAAGCACAACGTTTTCCTGGTATGTAATTACGCCGTTATTGTTGTTATCCTTGTTGCCGCTAAAATCATATTGCTGAGTAGAGCCGGTTTTTATTATTCTTTCAATTCTGAAAACGACTGGCAATCTATTCCAATCAGGGTTAAATCCAGAGATTGAAGTCAGCAATTCCTCTATTGTTACTTTGAATGGGGAAAGGTCATATGGGCTGCCTGATTTTTGCTTGGCAATTATTCTCTCAACCTCAGTTTTGACAGAATTGAGATCCTTTAGATATTTGCGGAAAAATAGCAATCTTTTCACCTATGCCACTCTTAACGCTATACTCCATGAATGTTGCATACCTGATACATCATCTTTTTTCGTACTATTCTCTATTATCTCACTAAACATTTAGCACCGACCTTGTCCTAAATCTCCTGATGCGGTTCTCTGAAGAGAAAACCATCCACAATTGCGCGAATTATTACTTTGTTTCCTATTATACTTTCGCTTCGTTTATTGATTTACCGGACATTATTCTTTCCTACACTTTTAGAGAAGTCTAGGCGTGATTACTGCAAGTGCAAGAGCAATAGAAGATGACTCTGGTTGCTATTTCATAATCCTCTAGAACAAATGTATACATCACATTTTCCGTAACAACATATAACTTAGATCTAGTCCAGTGTGAAATTCAAGTCAACTGTTCGACTGTCGAACAAGAATCCAAAAACATGAGCTTGGAGATAATTATAAATACGAATATTACCAATTTGGACCAGATGAAGATCAAGAATATTCCAGTGAAGATGATTGATGTTGCAAATGAAAATGTGCGGAAGGACGATTCTTTTGGTAAAGATGATAAGGACAAACTGATAAAGGAGCACCTTTCGAAATTTGATCTTCTCCAGCCTGTAGTGGTGCGATTTGACAATGAAAGCCAAAGATACAAGCTATTGATTGGACGAAGACGCTATTTTGCGTTAAGTGCAAAGGGAGAGAGGAGCATCCCTGCAGTGATTACTCAATTAGAGGGAGCTGAAGCAGAAGCCGCTTCACTCTTTGAGAATCTTATACGCAAGGATTTGCCGCCACTTGAGAAGGCTCGAATGGTAAAGAAATTGGTTGATTTCACAAAAGGTGGCATTACCGCAGTATCAGCAAAGTATGGTCTCCCAAAGAGTACTGTCAGCGAGTGGCTAAGTATTCTTACACTTCCCGCCTTGCTACAGAAAAAAATAGAGAAAGGGGAGATCACCTCTTATGAAGCGATTCAAATTGCAAGGAAGCCAAAGCGTGTGCACGAAAAACTGATTACCGCTGCAGCGGCAGGAAGGCTTCAGGAGGAGATGTCAAGAGCAGGAGTAAAAAGAGGGGCGCCAAGAGGCCTATTAACGATCAGGCTAGTATTCGATCCAAGAAAGAAACCTGATAAACAATTGTGGGATAGAATGAGGGAAAAGGCAGATGAAAATGGTCTTGAGGTAACAGATTATGTCAGAAGTATTATTCTGAAGCACATGCAACAAAAAGTCAGCTAAAAAGTTCGACTGCCGAACTATAAATTCGGCAATTCATTAAGAGTTACTGATCTACCAATATTGCACACATTTTAAAGCCTATAGAGTCTGCAGATAACAGTAATAAAAAAGCGTAATTTACCAGAATTACTTCTAAGCTAAAAGTTCGTGCACAAACTAGCCGCTTGGAATAGAATTGAGACAACGTAAACTACTTAGCAATATTTAAGAAATACTTACTATTTTCTATTATGAGTGAAAAGTAATGGGAATGGAATTCTACGGTGACTCGTACAAAGGCAATGACGAACCCATTTTTGTGGGGATTCCCACGTTTCTGAAGTTGCCTTGGCTCAGAAGCCATGAAGAGCTGAAAAAAGTGAAGCCGGATGTAGCCATCGTTGGGGAGCCATTCGACTTTGGAACAACAATCCGCCCTGGTGCCAGATACGGTCCAAGGGCTATACGCGCTGCTTCGACAGTGCCATCCCCACCATACGAGCACTTCAACATTGAGACTGGCGTCGATCCATTTGGAGTCTTCAAGACAGTAGACTATGGTGATGTAGTAGTATCGCCCGGTGATGTTGTCGAATCACACAGGAGAATGACTGAAAAAGTAAAGGAAGTACTAGATATTGATGGAATCCCAGTAATGCTTGGTGGCGATCACTCCATCACATTTCCAAATGTCCGTGCATTTGCCAAGAAATACAAGAATATAGGAATGATCCACATCGATTGTCATGCTGATTGTGCTCCACAGGGACTCTGCGGCTTCAAGTATGACCATGGAGCCCACATCAGAAGAATCATGGAGTTGGGTTGCCTGAAGGGCAAGAATTACACTCTGATAGGCCCAAGAGGTTACTGGCCTGGGCCGGATCTGTACAAATGGATGGCAGATCAAGACTTTCAATGGTTCACTATGCTGGATGTAGAAGAGCTGGGAATCGACCAGATCGCAAAGGAAGCGGCAGATAGAGCCAACGACAACGTAGATGCAGTTTACATAAGCTGGGACATTGATACTTTCGATCCAGCCTATGCTCCCGGAACAGGAGAACCAGAACCAAACGGGCTGACCTCAAGAGAAGGTATGAGATTGATGAGGCTACTTTCGACTTCGTTTGATCCAGACCGGTTTGCCTTTGACCTTGTAGAAGTATCGCCAAGCTACGATGTAAGTGACGTCAACTCATACAATGGAGGAATTACATCAGGTCTAGCCAATAGACTGATTGTTGAGCTACTGGCAGGATTGTCGCTGACAAAGAAAGGTATGACTGAAGGCAAGCCCGTAAGACCAAAGCATTACCGGGGTAAAGGACACACATATGACTTTGGCAAGGCTCCAAAGCGAAAGATACCAAAGAGACCACCACTAAATTATGGTTCAAAGGCAAAGATGTCCACAAGATAAATGATAAATATCAAAGCAGCAGTAAAAGGGGAACCAGACACCACTCCTTTTAGATGCACTTTTTTGTATGTCAGCAAGTCTGATGAGCAAGTTTTTCACAATTCAGTGGAAATGATCCAGGAAAAGCTTGACAAGAACCTGAGAATTAATATTAATGAGTCGCTCATAATCTACTGCGCATATGCTATTAGCGAGTTGCGCGCTCGTAAACCTGTAACCGTTATTGAGAGAAATGCGCAAAAAATTTTGCCCCCTGAAAAGGTTATGATCGGTGTTCCTGAAAGTCTGAGAAAAATTACTTTTGAGACAAGAATAGACAAATTGCCAAAAAGGCGAATAACCCTCAAAGAACCAATTGCTACAAGTAATTACATACTCGCTGCAAAAAATTGTTAGCGGTGAAGAAATAGGGGGGCGAGTGGAGTTTGGTGTTGTAAATATTTGGTCTGTGGCTGTAGCAGCCTGCTTTTCAATTTCCATGTGAGCAAGGTAAAGGATCAATAATACTCTAGCTCCATTCCGGATACTTCTCCTTGGCCTTGTCATTATGTCGCTGGGGTTTTAATGCATGTTGGTTTCTAAAGACTACTTCCATTTGGTAGTGCTATCTATCAATTGCCATCTTACAATAGCAGACTCCCAAATTCGTTTTAACGAAAATACATGGCAGCAGTTACTGCAGGGATATTGACGCCGAAATAATGCTTGGACTTCATGCACTCGGATATTTCTTCCATGATTACTAATAGTAGTGATGCATGGGGCGCTGTTGCTTCCCAAGCCTGTCAAAGTAGTCGTGTTCATGCCTCTTGTCTCCATCTGCATGTGAATGATTTGTACCATCGGCATGAGTATGAGTGTACATTGTGGGTTTGGCCATAAGCACATCATCGACTCGGATGAGCATGTTTGTCACTTCTACTGCTGTCTTGATAATTTGCTCTTTGACTACAGAAGGTTCAATTACATACGGAAACATTACCTTTACCGTCCTTTCTATGGCGTCTACTCCATGATTGCTTGCATTGCCATTAGACAGGAAATTTTTCGAGCGGAGCTCTGCAAGAGTATCAATGATATTCATGCCTGCATTTCTTGCTATGGTAAGAGGTATTTCTTCAAGTGCTTCTGCAAACTTTTGAATAACTATTTGCTCCCTGCCGGCTATTTGAGATGCCTTTTCTTTTACTCTTTTTGCAATTGCCATCTCGGTAGATCCACCACCCGAAACGATTGAAGGCTTTGTTATGAAGTCTTTTAGCACGTTAATCGCATCAAGTACAGATCTATGATATTCAGCTAGAGCTTCATTTGAACTAGCCCTCAGCAAAAGCGTTACAGCCTTAGGATTCTTGCATCCCTCGATAAAGACCATTTTATCGTCTCCTACAAATTTTTCATAGACACATTCTGCATAACCAAGTTTGATGTCAATGTCTCCATGATGATAATGAGGATCCTTCTCATGAGGATCCTGATCACTCTCGTGCTTATGACTGTCATAGTGATAATGACTATTGTCACGATGATGACGATGATGATGATTATTATTATTGTGGCTGTGTTCATGACCCTGGCTATCATCACCAGTATGAGAAAGTTTTTCAGATATTGAAGCACCCGTAGCTTTTGCAAGCCACAGCAGATCGTTTTCTTTTACTCTCCGGACTGAAATGATGCCTGCTTGTGTCAGCATATGCTGCGCAAGAGTGTTGATTCCTTTCCTAGAAATTATGACATTGGCTCCTGAATCGATTATATGTTGTATTTTGGATTTTATCGTGAGAATTTCCTGGTCTTTGTATGACCCGATATGATCAGGTGAATCTATTTGAATCTCTGCTTCAAGTTTTGTCCTCTTACCTTCAAGCTCATCATCAATGAGCATAATCTTCGCATGGTTTATTATCTTGGGCATCCCGGTGCTGTCGATTGTTTTGTCTAGGACCATGCCTCTGACGAGTTTTGTATCTAAAACATTGCCAGGTTTTTCCTCAATCTTGATATCATCAAGTTCGATAGTGTTGTTGGAAAAGTCAGCAATAGTACGCACTGCGTCTACTACAAGCTTCGCTATTTGGTCACCAGAAGAATGGGATACCACCTTGGATTGAAGGCAGGTTATAGCAAGCTTCAGCATGATATCCTTGTCTGTATTATCGCAAATTTGAGAAAGGTCATGCAATGCCTCAAGGGCAATTTCAAGGCTGTTTGAATAACCCTCGACAATTGATGCTGGTGAGATTCCCATATCCAATAATTCTTCTGTCTTTTTTGTAAGTGCTCCAGCCAGTATTACAACAGAAGTAGTCCCATCACCAACTTCATTGTCGACTGCGTTTGATGCCTCTATGAGAACCTTGGCCGCAGGATGGTCAACGTCAATTTTGCGCAATATTGTTGCACCGTCTTTTGTTATTGTAAGTTCTCCTAAAATATCCGTAAACATCTTTTCAAGACCTCGAGGCCCAAGGCAGTTACTGACAATTTCTGCAATCAGCCTTGCAGCAAGCAAATTATATCTCCTAGCTTTGCTGCCATTAGTTCTTCTTACGCCTTCCCCAAAGAGTTGTTGTGTGTCCATATTTTGTGTATCACGCTGCACGCAATAAGTGCATTATAGGAGTAAGTTTGGGTCTATTTATGCAATGCATCGCAATTAGTATACTACGGAATCTTATTTTGACAATCGAGAATGGAGCGAGGTAGTTTACAAATTTTGATGCGCGGACATTCTCATATCACAGCTTATGACAATCTTTATATAATTAGTAATTATCAAAAGCAACATGAAACCTGTGACAACAAAGGCCGAAATAGAGAATTCAGCCAAGAAAGCTGTAGAAGCCTTGTACGGAACAGATATTACGGATTTTAAAGTCAGAGTTGTATTTGCATTCCCACATGAACACAAAAGAGATTCTTGGGATGTTCAGGTAACATTCCTTTCAAGTGGTCTACAGTACACAGTCGATCTACTAATTCAAGAGAAGGACGGACAAATAACCAATACAAGGCTCATCGATACTATGGTGCCTCTTGTTTAATTTTTCTACTTCTCAGCTAAATTAAAAAGGATGTATGCAACTTGTCATTTCCTTGAATGAAGAGAGACGTAATAAGGAGGATGAAGATATTGCGGACCTGGCTTGGTTGACAGATAGAGATCTTGTGCAAATCGGATAAGAACTTATGTTTCTTAGACAGGGATCTCACATGGATCAAAACCATTATGGTTTAGAACTGATGTGCTAACCAGATACAATAATCATGGAACCGTGAGGTCGATATGGCAAATCCATCCATTCAGTTGCGTTGTGATCTTTTTAGACTATGACAAAAAGGACGTGACGGCATCTACATTATTTGAAATTCACCATGGTAATATAATTATGGTAAGCTCACAAGATTTCCTTGGAGTGCCGGCAAAGGAAAGAAATCATTGGCAAAAATATCAGACAAAGGATAATTTACAACTA
>JAICHI010000045.1 GCA_025922735.1 Nitrososphaeraceae archaeon
CGTTCCTCACCTTGCCGTCATCCGACTGGACTGTCTCGGATCCAAGCTTGATTGGTCCGATCTTGTATCCAAGTGTGTCCATACGTTTCACAATAATCTGCGCCACATCTACCGCTCTGGTGATGCTCTTTCCTCTAGCTTTTATTACCACTGTTGGCTCATTCGCCAACTGAACTAGGGTTGCCGTGACATAAGTCATTAGCGGTTTCTTGCCAATGAATATCTCGTTGCTAGAACTGCTTTGCCTGACTGAATTGGTGCTTGTCGACATCGTGCGAGATTATTCAGCATAGTACAATATAACGTTTATTGCGACTAGCCTTGATTGATGTTAGCATATCTTTTTAGAATGCTGTCAAGCTCAGAAGGCTTTTCTGCTATCTCCCTCACTGCATCGGGGTTTTCTACCTCATAGCAATGAAGCAAGGATTGGTCGTCCTTGTAAAATAAAAAAACCTTGTTGTCGTAGTTGCAGTGATAGAGCTTATCTGTGGCCATTTTCTCGGTCTTGAGTTTAATACCATCGTGTTCTGCCACTACCGGGTAGTCATTATCAGTCGCAGCCATCTGCGGGTGTGTTGACTAAATTGGCTATTTAAGTTAAGGAGTGAAAGATACAACAACATTCCCTGATTAATGCATACTCTCGGCTTAATCGATGATGAATTTCGACCCCTTTAACTACATGACTTTAGTATTGCTAACGCATAATCAAGGCAGAGCTCTCAGTTTGAGCTTTTCTGATTTGCATAAATTAAATAAATTCACTGTTAGATAAATCAAAAAATAGTGATGGAGGATTTGCAAGAGTATTAGGAAACATCATAGAATACTAATGCTAACGCCACTGTGGCATTCTTATTTGGGGTTTGTTAAATTGACTTTCTATCTCAGCCAATCGTTCCATTGAACCATTGCCTTTTCTCAGGGTTGAAAAAGATGAATCATTTCGAATCCTCTCAAATAAAGAAGTTACTTGCTCGCTGCTGACCCCATGTTTAATGTCATATTCAATTTGTCTGCAGATATTTGCAAGACTGCCATATTTTTTGTGATTTCTCTTCTCCCATCCTGATGCATTTTCTGACAGACCCTTGACGTACTTTACAACCGTCTTTTCCATGTGTTCAACATGCCATTCTCTCATAGGAAAACTATTTTGTACCAACAAAAAGAACCTCTAATTTATGAGACAGCACGCTGGTATATAATCTGACTGGTAGAAACTGTCGGCGCAACGTATGTATCTCGGACGGCTTATTACATCACTTTGAATCTCTGTACTCGATCCAAATTAAAGTAGTTCAGATGATGATATCAGTGATCCCAATAAGTGAGGTAAGGCTTCTGCCGGTGTCATTGGCTTATTAGATCCGGAGTAACCCACAACTCTGATGCTCTCTCCTAGAGAGTCGATGGATTAGAGGCTGCTCCACTGGTCAATCCTGCCTGCAACCTGCGGATCCTCTTATTCTCAATATAGATTACTACTCCAAGGTATATGCCAAGCCAAGGCAGAAACATTATCTCTCCAGCAATGGAATGAAATGCCTCCCACTCCTGTACGTCCGTCGTGACTACAAGCGCATATAGAGAAAGCGAAACTATTCGAACTAGATTTGTAGCAACAGTTCCCAAGGTTCCAGCTGCAAAGTAGATCAGCTTCCTGGTTAATGGCATATCCATCTTGATAAGCATCGCCAGCATAACAAGTGTATAGATTATCATGCTGTGGACACCCGCGGATGGCCAGAAGACCTGCAATGCAAAGGGACCATGGAGACCATTCATCAGAAGGAGGTTACCTGTTGCGAGTGCAGGTTCTGCAGAACTATTAGGTGTCTGCGGCCCGACATTAATAATGGATGTATCTACAAAGTTAATGATTGCCTGATCGATTTGCAAATAAATTGGCACTACAATCTGAAGAGGCCCAAGGGAATCAAATGGAAAAAACGCATCAAGTGCAAGGATGAGTGCACTTCCTGCCAGGTATATGGCTCCTGCCGATGCTATCTTGTACCACTTTTTGCCGAATAACAATATCAGCGAGCTTGCCACAAATACTGCCATTACAACAAAATCCCACAACCACATCCAACTGTCCACAAGCGACACGTTGTACACATCTTTCCCATTTCTGATATAGTCAGAAAGTCCGTATGGTAATGCAATAAAATATGAAATGGTGAGTGCAGCCATGCCGGCAACCATAAGGAGTCTTTTCTTGGTCAGCGAGTATTTCAGCCCTACAAGCTCTGCTGCAATAAAAGCCATGGCGAACAAAAAGCCACCCCTCCCCTCGTTCCAAGAAAGAATAAACGTGTCAGGATATGCTACAAGTGTAAACAAAATCGGCGAAATAAGTATCAGAGTCGCCGCTATGCTTGAGCTGATGCCAAATACGTTGTAGCCTTCAGCCCCGTTGGAAGAAACGGTCTTGTCGCTCGACAAATTTCACGCTTTTCTGAGCGACCGTAGGCATAAAAGTGTTCTAAGATTGCACGATCGCTTCCGTAAACCAGCGGGGCATCAAACTATGCGCGTTTTTAAGAAGATAAGAAACGCTGCTGTCTAAGACGTAGGTTGTTGCATAGTCGTTGCTACTTCGAATGCTCCTGCCGTAAGCCTGAACGAGTCGTAGAACCGTGTTCCAAGTATACCACTTTGGGTCACGGTCCTTTTTCGCCGCGATTTTCTTGTCAGTAAGGTCTGGATACGGAACCTTGACAATCACCTGAAATCTTGATAAGTCATCCTTTAGGTCTACTCCGAGGTGCAGAGATGGAGATATGAGAACTGTCTGCTTCTTGCTCTCATAGTGCTTTCTCAGTACTTCGCTTCTATCAAGGCTTGATGCTGTCTCTATAAGTCTGCTTGCGTTTTCCCTGCTGACGTTATCTCTAATAAATTGGAGCTGTGAATATGACGTAGTATGGATTATGCCCTTCTCGTTCTTGTGTATTGACATTATGTTGTCTACTCCCTGAGCAATTTTAGGCATGCTCACAATCATTGTCTTGGCACTGAGCCATGCCACATTCATCATGTGAATAGGCCTATTCTTGACTGGAAAGTCTGAATCTTCAATTCGTATGAATTTGACTTTTTCAGGATCAAGGCCTGTAGTCTTGCACAAATGGTCTTTGCTAAGGATTGTAGCGCTCATGAAAAGGGAGACCGAACCCTTGTCGAGGATTGTATCAAAATAGCTAGAGACTTCAAGCGGCGTTAGAGTTACCTTTACTAGCTGGTTAGAAGAATCGCGCTGGACACCTGATACTATCCAGTTAGCCTTGTTTGCTTTCATATCGTCAATGACTACTGCAATGTTCTTGTCGAGTTCTAGCGCATCAATCAGATTCTTTTCAGTGTATGGTTCTAAAGTCACCTTCTGGTTGCTACGCTCTATGATGCCTTGGGCCTTTTCTGTAAACTCAGATAACCGTTCCTTTAGCTTCAAGCAAAGGTCAAGCCACGTTTCAATGTCATCAATGTTACTATCTGGCATATGCATCTTCAAGAACGGAAGCATGTTCTTGCGGACTGTAAAACTCCTAAAGTCACCCACTTCATTTTCGAGCTGGTGTGCTTCGTCTAGAACCAGGAGCTTACGTCTTTGTGTTGCTCCGGCATAGAAGATGTCCGATAGAAAATATCTATAATTGTAGACAGTATGGGTTGCGTGACTACCTATCCATTTTTGGTGGTAATAATGGCATGGCCTCCAATCCAACTCCACCAGCTTTGGTTTTGATCTCATTTTCTCCACATATTTGCGCTCTGCAAAAGGGTCAAGCTTGACCAGCTCGTGCAAAGTGCCTTGAGCCTCAACTTTATAGTCAATAAGGCGAGTCTTGTATGAGCAATCGTATGATTCATCCTTAGTACAGGGCCCGTAATTGCAGCTCTCATCAAGTCCCATATCCTCCTTAACTATGCAGGGAAAGTTGCTTCTTCCCTTCACCTCAAATACAAATGGAAAGTCACGCCGGTACTGGGTCTGCAAGTCTTTGGTGGCTGTACAAATATGGGAGCTCCCAAGATAGCGGGCAAGTGTTATTGCTACGGGCGTCTTGCCAAAACCGGTGGGAGCTTCAAGAAAAATTTGCCTATAGCCGGACTTGATCGCCGAGTCAATCATCTCAAGGACTTTCTTTTGCTTTTCTCTGACCGTGGGAAAAGGAAAATGTGTTATTATCGTACTCGTCATTTTTGAAATTACCTGCAGTTGGTGGTCTCTTTTGACATACCAGGCTTTTTAAGGTTGAGGGTTCTCTCGAGACCCTTCGTACAGCCAACAGCGGACGTACCCTGTTTCTGTCTCAAACTCCGGAGGGCTGCGCTTGCACACATCCATCGCGTGGATGCACCGGTCGTAGAATCGACAGCCTCGAGGAGGATTGAGCAATGAGGGGGGGCTTCCCTTGACAAAGTGTATTTTCTTGTCCTTTGTTCTCAGCCGAGGGATTGCTTCGATCAAGGCCTGGGTGTAGGGGTGGCGGGGGTTCTTGTAAATATCCCTTGTAGAGGAGAATTCGACCAGCTCTCCGGCGTACATGATGCCTATCTTTTCTGTTATCTGCGAGACAAGTGCAAGATCATGTGTTATTAGTACAATCGTTATTCCTTTTTCCCTCTGCAATTTTTTGAGCAAGCTGATTATTTGCGACTGGACCAGCATGTCCAGCGCGGTTGTTGGTTCGTCTGCTATCAAAACATCAGGATCAAGCAAAAGGGCCATTGCGATTACAACGCGCTGTTTCATGCCCCCCGAGAGTTCATGAGGATAGCGCTTTGCAACCGACAAATCAAGGCCAACTTGTTGCAGCGATTCCGCTATTTTCTGATCAATTTTGCCCTCGAAGTGGTGTTCCACTAGAATTTCGCGCAGCTGGCTTTCGACGGTATATACTGGATCAAGCGCATTCATGGCACCCTGAAACACCATCGCTATTCTTTTCCATCGGGCCTTGCGGTCGAATTCTGACGAAGACATTTTGGTAATGTCATCGCCTGAGAGCGTTATGCTCCCTTCAACTATTCTGCCAGGCAACTGCATTGATTGCATAAGCGCTGCGCCTAGTGTGCTTTTGCCGCATGCTGACTCGCCAACAATGCCAAGCGACTCACCCTCAGAGAGCTTGAAGTTGATGCCATCTACCGCCCTGATTAGTCCGTTCTCTGTGAAATAATATGCCTTGAGGCCAGATACTGTTAGTTTGGGCAATAATGAGACAAGAAATCAATTGTACGTTATATGAGGTTTCTGTCAGCTCGCAAATGCCACTGTGCTTGTATTTATATTACCAGCACAAGAGCTTGCAAATAATTGGGTGTACTGCTTGAGGCCAGAGGCCTTATAAAATATTTTCCTATCAAGAAAAGTTTCCGACAGTTCTTCAAGCCAGCAGAACCGGACCGAGTTGTCAAGGCTGTAGACGATGTCAGCTTTATACTTGATCGGGGTAAAGTACTAGTTTTTGCAGGCGCATCTGGCTCAGGGAAGACAACCGTAGCAAGGCTTATCATGCGCGCACTCGATCCAGATAGTGGCTCAATAATATTTGAAGAAGATGATATAACTCACCTGAAAGGAAGCCAGCTCAGACATTTCCGCACGGCAGTCCAAATGGTATACCAAGACCCATACGCATCACTGAATCCCCGGATGAAGGTCAGGGATATAATAATGGAGCCAATCAACATTCACGACAAGAGAACCTCAAAGGATCAGAAGATAGAAAATGTTCTAAATGCTCTACGCGAGGTTGGGCTTGAGCCACCAGAAGAGGTAGCAACCAGGCTTCCATATATGCTCTCAGGAGGTCAAAGGCAAAGGGTCGCAATTGCAAGAGCGCTAGTGCTTCGTCCTACACTTATCGTAGCTGATGAGCCAGTGTCGATGCTTGATGTGTCCGTTAGGGGCGAGATATTGGGGCTTATGCAGAGCCTAAGCCAGAAATTTAATATTTCTTACATTTACATAACACATGACCTATCGACAGCGCGATATATAGGAGACGATTTGGCCATAATGAAATCAGGTAAGATAGTCGAAATAGGCCCAATTGATAAGCTCCTTTCGGATCCTTTCCATCCATATACAAGATCTCTAATAAATGCAATACCAGAACCAGAAAGTAAATGAACCACATCTAGGTTTCGAAAAAATATATTAGCGTGAACAAGCCTCTGATAGCGTTGCAAAAAGCCCGATTAGTAGCTTCTAATGTTTCTGTTGTTGTACTGCTATTATTTACTTTTGTGGCAATTGACAATTCTGCCTTCTCACAAGTCCAAGAAAAAGGTCCGTATATAGATCAGGCGAGATTTATCCAACGTGCTGATGATAATCTTGCGCTTGAAGAGGTTAAATCTGGGTCCCTTGACATGTATTTTTTCCCTATCCCTTATGAATCTGCCAATGATGCAAGGAATGATCCTAGGCTAGAGGTATATGACACGACTGCTGGCTCGCTAGGATTTCTTGTAAATCCTGCTCCTGCAGCAGACCCGGACATTCTCAACCCATTTCAATTCAAGGAAGTTCGTTATGCTTTAAACTATCTGATCGACCGAGACTTCGTTGTTAATGAAATTTTGAAAGGATATGGCAGTCCCCTTATTGATCCATTTGGCATATATTCACCTGAATATCTGAACATTATCGACACAGTCGAATCATTTGGGTTTAGGTATAATCCCTCCCTTGCATCAAGCATGATATCTGAGGCAATGATTGCATCGGGCGCCACAAATGTAGATGGCAAGTGGGTATTCAACGGCAATCCTGTAACCATAAAGCTCTTTATGAGACAAGACGATCCTAAAAAGGAATCAATGGGGGAGCTGGTCGCTTCGCAGCTTGAAAATATCGGCTTTACTATCCAGAGAGACTACGGTGATTTGAACAAGGCAAACATAGTAGTATATGGTTCAGATCCAAAGAACTTGCAGTGGCAAATATACACCGAGGAATTTGCTGGTAGCAGGGCATTTGTAAAGTATAATCCAATAATTCCGGCCCAGATGTATGCCCCTTGGTTGAGCAGAATGCCTGGATCTCTGAACCCAAGCTATTGGAACTATCAAAATTCTTCACTTGATGAAATTAGCCAAAAGATAGCATTTTTCAACTTTACGTCCGAGGAGGAAAGGAACCAGCTTGTAGGTGACGCTGTAAAGATGGGTATTCAAGAATCTGTTAGGATTTTTGTTGCACAGAAAACCGACCCTTTTGTTGCTTCTGCTAATGTGCAAGGTTTGGTAAATGATTTTGGGGCAGGGATAACAAGCAAGTATTCCCTACTAAATGCAAGATCAGCCGGCAACGGAAATATTTCGCTTGACATAGGTGTCAAACAGATCCACCAGGGGTCTTGGAACACAATCACTGGTGTGCAGGATTTGTATAGCGCAAGTATTCATTCTCTGATTGCAGATGCTGCCACCTTCAGACACCCATATACTGGAGAGGTGGTCTCATTTCGGAGCCCTTGGACAGAGATCACTACAGAAGGCCCTATCGGCAAAATTGATGTACCTTCTGATGTAATAAAATGGAACCAAACACTGCAGCAGTGGGTTCAAGCAGGCGAAGGATCGACTGCGATAAGTAAGGTAACGTTTACACCACTTTATTCAAACTGGCATCATGGCATCCCAATGGATGTTTCTGACATGATGTATGCTGATTATTTCTCTTATGAATGGGGCACCAATACCGGGCCAGGAGATCGGACGGTAGATCCTGAATATACGCCAGCAGCAAGTGAAGCGCTCAATCTTTCGAAGGGATCGAGGTATATCACCTCTGATAATATTGAATCCTACATTGACATTTGGCATTACGACGAGAAGGAGATCGCTGGCTCAGGAGCATTCTTTGCCACCGAGCCATGGGAGATTCTTGCTGCATCTGAGAGAGTTGTCATGGATGGCAGACTTGCTTATTCTAGAAGCGAAGCACAAGCTAAAGGCGTTGAATGGTACGACCCTATCGTAAGAGAGCATGCAGATATGATCAAGGCAGAGCTTCAAACGATGAAAAATGAACAATTTGTGCCGCCTGCCTTAAGAGATATAATAACAGTCGAAGATGCAATCAAGCGTTA
>JAICHI010000046.1 GCA_025922735.1 Nitrososphaeraceae archaeon
ATAATTGTGTACTTTAGCTAATATTTCTAGTACATGCATTTACGCCAGCCTAGCTGCTTTGATTTCTCACTGGGGATAAAGTTGATCATTTACCCCACCCAAACCTTTCTACGTGTATGCAGGATAGTTGTAGTGGACTTTCTTGGGAATCCTTATAGCTCCCTTCTCTCACTCATGTCAGGTTCGGCATCCGCTAACGAGAACACAAACGTCCAAGATTTACTTTGAAACTCGCAACTCATGGACTTTATTAGTCCCCGAATTCTCATGCGGTAGTTGAAGCTTTGTATATATTCCGCAAAACCAGAAATGCCAAAGTTAGCTTTTGAGTTAGCTCTTATAATTTAGCTGGAAAAGCTATGGAACAATATGCGAAAGCAGGGCAAGATTTGTTATGCCTAGACAACATAATCAAAATGTGACTCTTTAAGATGGCTTCTTCCTCTTCTTCCTTAATGTCATTGCCTTGGCGCCCACTGCGACTTGTCATTTCTGTATTCTTGGTAATAGACTGCCTTGATCCTGCGTGTGCCAGTACATCAATCTCGTCCTTGTCTTCAAGCTCTTTCCGTCCTTCGGGTTCTGTTGCAATAGATATTAGCTCTTCCTGTCAATAGCGTTTTTTGGTCTGAATAACCTTCAGCTTCTTTAAATGGGATTCCCCTCGTTGCTGACTGATGACATATAGGATATAGCAGTCTAATCTAACTGAATAACTTTCAAAAGAATGAAAAAGATTGCTAAAATCGAACATCTAATAATTGCTATATTACATAGCGGGTCTGTGACTGACTTCTATTGAGTTGCGTAAAAAGAGACGAATAAATGGTAACAAAATTGCACAAAATGCATCTCAGTAGCTCCCAGCTCCTGTAACCAGTAATAATTTGACGATTGAACTAACGAGTATACATGATCCAAATTGAAGCTATGTTATTAAAATCAAAAACATCAAGAATATCATTCCACAAATTTTCATAGGTCTCTTAGCCCCCCGCCAATGAATGTATCAATTCGGAAAGAGAATCAAATAATCCACATCAATAGGAAACACAAAGAAAAAACAATTCAGAGTCTCTGAATTGACAAGTGTTGCATTACGCCGCCGCATTTCTAATTGCTAAAATCATATCCGCTTTCTAACAGCGTCTCCTACTACATATAATTCTGAATACCCGCATTTTCTACATGAAACAAATCTAAAGACAAAATCTGCATCTTGATCTTCAACGGCTGTCTTTGATTTTTCAGCAATTTTTGAACGAGAAGTAAAGGGCATGGATAAGTATGAAGGATGCTCTGTCATATCACCTGATAAACATTTTGGACACTTGCTGCTGTTTTCTTTATTATCATGTTCCTTGTCGTCATCCATGATAGGAGATTCCATTGCGCTTATTCCTAAGACCTCGTTGGATCACCCTCTATATTGGGTTCTGCAATAGCCTTCTTCATGCGATCTTTTATGTCTCTGCTTACAGGTGATCGTTGATTCTTATTGTTGTCGCCTCTTTGAAATGGCTTTTTGCTATTTTCATTTGTTGTATCAATATTGTCATTCATACCTGCAGGATTATAGCGCAGTATGCTATAAGACGCATATGACAGAACTCATAATAACGATATTATCAGACATGAACTCACCAAGGTTTTCATTTGATGAAAATAAAGTGAGAGAAATAGTCAATGTTAAATACTTGCATGCCACATTATACCTTCTGCAAGTTGCAAGAACGGTTAGTAAAGAAAAACACTGAAAATACGACGACTATACTGATTGTTGATGATGATTTAGATACTTTGACGGTCACAGGCAGGAACTTAGAACACGCAGGTTTCAAAGTTCATGCTTTTGCAGATCCGCTTAAAGCATTACATCATGTTCAGAATGGTTGCAAATACTGCCAAGTCTTGGTGTCTGATGTTAGAATGCCTGCATTGACTGGTTTTCAGCTTGTCAGAAAAGTAAAAGATTTGCGACCAGAAATGAAGGTTATAATGATGACCATGTTTGAAGTAAACAAACCAGAATTTGAAGCGGTTTTTCCATCAACTCCAATTGATGGCGTAATAAGAAAGCCATTTACGACTTCGCAGCTGGCAGAAAAAATAAGAGGATTTTTGAGCACTATTACTCAGGAGACGATGAGACGTATGGATATTCACGGTAGGTCATAGAATACCAAATCATTTGAGAAGAATTAGGACTAAAAGAGTTAGTACTGAGAAGGCTCCCATCTCGCGGATTTTCCATTAGGTCTAGCGACGACTATGATGGAAAGGGACGTCATTTATAGTGATTAGCTCCATAAGATGATCTCCCAACGCTTAAATCGAATTTGTGGCTGCCTTATAACAAGGCAATTCATATATGCATCGTGAGGATTTGAACAACATCTGGATATGTTCGAACTGCCAAACTGCCTTCGCCTTTCATAGTGATATTACGGATCATATGAAGGAAACACGACATAAACACATAAAGAAATTTGATTTGAATACAGGTAGGCTCGCTGAAGTCAGAGCAATGGTTTGATTAGATATAGCTCCTTGATATGATTGCCTCAATCCCGTTACCGCCGCCAATATTGCATGACATTAGATCCGGCTCATTGTCGAACATCGAGCCTCAGCCAGCACGGGAAAGAGACCCAATTAACTGGTATATTATTATTTACTTGTCACGATCAAGCTTAATATACCATGAAGCTTTCATCAGTAACCAATCAGCAGGCACGATAAATTGATAACTTCATACCGTTCTCGATGCCAGCAGCAATCATATCAATTGCTAAATCGCTCTTTTAGAGAGCATGTCATGCTGTTGTACAATAATCAGGGTGAGTGTGATTCTGCTGCAATATGTTCCCTAAATGAAGGGCTTAAAGCAGGTCAGCTTTGCATATACGCTTCAGTCTTTAACGGTGACAAATCACATCTGAGTAGAATTTCTTCTAAAATTACAAACTATCTGGAAAATATAGAGAAAGGTAACTTGGTCATAGTTGATTTTCTTCCTTTCTATGAATCTGCCAAGGCATCAAATCTTGCGCCCTTTAAGCAGCTCAAGGAACGGATAGAGGAACTTTTGCACAAACGAATATCGGAGGGCAAGGCCGATAAGGCCTTAATATTTGCCGAAGCTGCTGGATTTCTGTCTGAGCATTGCCATTTTGACAAAAGCATAGAGCTGGAAAGCTGGTGGAATGACGCTCATTTCGAATGGTTAAAAAACAAACTCAATATCACCGTAATATGTCCACATCCTATTACTGTTTTGAATGAAGAATCAAATCTATCTGCAAAAAACCAAATCGGCAATGTCCACAGTTTGACTCTCGAATTACAAAAATGCAGGATAAGAGATAACAACGCTTTACGTGTCCTGATTGTAGAACCTGAAAAGGATATTCAAAAGGTATACCGTGCGTATTTGGCTTCTGGAGGAGTTGATGCGGTGATTGTAGATGACATAAGGAAATGCTCAGAACTACTATTCTCCCCTTCCGATGAGGGCTTTGAAGTTGTCATAATAGATACACATCTACAGAATAGTATTTCTTATGCCATTGAATTAGCTAAAACGATTAAAAACTCCATACCTGATCAAAGAATTATTATTACTACTACATCTCCATTAACTGAAGTCAGAAGCAAGATGACATCGCTTGGAATTGCCAAAGAAGATGTCTTCGTTAAACCGTTTGCATTATCTATGCTGCTTTCTTCAATACAAGCGCGTATGCACTAAGAAGCTCATGATGTGTAATACCTGTCGTATCTGATCTCCTTCAGCCAGAGATAATGTCATGGATTTATCATTCAATGTTAATCATTCCTATCAAGACCTCCGATAAAATTGGCATCTACAATTCTGCTGGGGGTGCATATATTTTATTAACGATTGCTATTGCATACATCGAGAGAAATGAGCCTTGATGTACATATGTTTGCTATGGTGTCATCTGCATATTTCGTTATCCTTCTCTTGCTTTATTTTTCTCGCCATACCGCCTTTGTCCTTGCCAGCAGCGCAAATCCTATCATGTACGCAAAAATCACTGCAAACCCGATCTGCGGCGACCATCCTTCTAGAGTTTGGGGAACTCCCATGCCATACTGCAATATCAGCGACGCATGGGTTGTTGGAATTGCAAAAGCCACATAGCGCAATTCTTCTGTCGGTACTATTGAAACTGGGTAAAATACTGGCGGCACGACTACAATTGCGATTCTCAAAAATGCAATAAAGGATTCAACAAACCTAGGATGAGTTGCACGAGTCGATATGAAATATCCAATGCTTGATGTGGAAGCCCATACCAGCAAAAGCGTGACTATGATAATGGTAGTGCTGTACAAAAAATCGCTGCTAAATATCACTACGAGTGCTGCCAAGATCACAAAGGCTGGCAGGCCAAACAATAGCTCAGCAAGTGCAATGCCTGCCATATAGGTAAAGGAGGAGACCGGAGAAGCGACAAAGATATCCTGCATTTTGTAATCCACCTTCCAGGTTATGATGTTGTTGCCTGTAGCAAGTCCGTAGCCTGCTGCAGCTGACACTAGGCTTCCTGCAAACGCCATGTGAGTATACTGACCGCCGCCGATTACAAATACTATGAATAAGAATGCAAATGGAATCATTGCAGTAAATGTTATCGACGCTGGATACCTGCGAAGCCACAACAGCCCGTTCATGTTGGCGATTAGAAATGCCTGCTTTATTGGCAATGCGAAGGAAGGTGAAAAAATTCCACCACTATGTTCATCATTACCAATCTTCACTTCAACAAGTAGTGGTAGAACAAGCGTCTAATAATGTTAAGGTTTTGTCAATAAGATATGCTCCATGTGATATTACTCCTGTGTCTAACTACTACTTGTCATACAACAAGATATAATCGCCTATGCGTCGGTTATCGACGAGAAGAACAGATAATTAAATGATAGAAGAAAGAGTGAGAGGAGAAGAAGAAGAAAAAGAAAAAGAGGTAAGTGGGCTGGATAAAGCGAGGTTAAGTCAGCTGCCGCAGCGGATACCACAGCGCCATCTCTAAGAATCTCAGCAGCCGTCATCATGCTCTGCCAGTTGTACCTAATGTATTAAGGGTAGCTTAGAATATCCTACTTGGTCATCTGCTCAAATGGCTTATCGTTCAGATATTTTGATAGTCAGAGCTTACTCTTGATTTTACTCTGTGCAGTTGAAGCCTTGATGTTGTGCTTGGTTTGCTCCGCAAAGATGTGGTCGCATATCGTAGTGGCATTTCTACTCATCCTAGCAAGTGTCTCTAGCCTTGAACTGATCGCTTTCCTTGAAAAATCTCTGGTTACTGAGTCTATGAGGCGGTCAAGTGTCTCATAGTCTATTCTGGCTTGCATTGTTGCTGCGGGTCGTTTAAGGTTGTTGTTGAATTCACCTGTCGTCCTTCTCCTGAGCTTGCAGCTACTGCTTTCTTCTTGTGGCCATGAGTTGTAAAGCATGCGCTAATCTCCCGTAGATGGGCGCCGGGAGAGGGACTCGAACCCTCGAGTCCCGAAGGACATCAGCTAGCGCGTCATAGTCTGTGACAATATACATGATCTCGAGGCTGACCCCTTTTAGGGCCTACTCTGACTTACCTAGCTTGGGTACCCCGGCGCTCCTGATTTGTGAACTGGTATTGCAATTTATGCCTTTATCAGTTTCGTAAATTATCCCTTATTGCTACCCGCGTTGGACTAGATGACTACTATGTTACTTTTCCTGCAACTATTCGAAATGCACATACTCCTCAGCGCTGAAAAATTATATATTCATACCATCATAATAAAAACCGCTGTGCTTGCTACATCAATAAAGCTACCGACTTCTGAAGAGATGAAGAACTTGTCCCTTGCAGACATTGCAATAGCTGCAGGTCTAGCAGACGAGTTTCGAGATAGGCTCCGTGAATATGTGCATATCGACCCCTACTGTGTACCCGATCCATTTACTGACAAAGATGACTGCAATTATTCTGTCATACTTGACAGAAAGAATCTAAACAGAATTGTAGTCTTGCTTGCAAACAAGAAAGGGACGCTTCCTCAGCTTCCGTGGTCTGATATACTGGGTGAGCGGCTTGTCAAAATGTCGGTGTCAAAAGAAGATGCCCTTGCGATCAAGCACGAGCTAATGCCAAAGGAAACCTACAACTTTTACCCATATAGACGCAACGGCGTAACAACGGGCTACCTTATGTTTGCGTTTCAGATCTGTGGGTAACGATGATCTCGCAATTCAATGACTCCTATTTTCTGAAACTTCTTTACCATATGCTCAAGCGATTTCCTTACGTCATTCTCCCCACCGCTTGAAATTCGGAGAACCTCAAGCAAGAGGTCATCAAATGTAATGCCGTTGCACATGTTCCAAAGTGAGACTGCAGTATCGTTGACGCGATATGCTTCGCCCCTGCCATTTATGAGGAGCGGCGTCCCGTCGCAGTCGTTGCCAACCACGCCCCGTCGTAGAATTATTTTGTTATCAACACTTTCCCTTTTCAATAACATCCGGTCATCATCAAGCCGCTGCTTTTATGCATCAGCTGCTTATTTAGCATTGCTACAACATTGATGCAAAAAACAGCCAGCAAGTATTTGCAACGAGCAAGCAAGCAACACCTGTCTCGTTTGTTTTTTTTGTAGAATGTTGCACAAGACGCGAAAATAATATATTATAAGACAGAGAGAAAGGACAAGACAGACTTTCATAGCATATATCAATGTGGAACTGAAAGTAGCAGCTCGTTTTCAAGGTGCCGACACCTGTGTCTCATGAGTTGTAAAGACCGAGCTGCATACAAACCAGTAGAAATTAGTATGTTGTTATATTCCATTCAGGCCGTTCGCCCATAGGAAATCATTCTTGCTAAAGTTGGTGCGGATTTGTTAATGTTAAAATAAAAGCCAAAGCCAGAGAGTTTTTAGTGTCTTTCAAAAAGAGCGAGAGACAGAGTAGAAAGGCCGTCACCATTACGAGACAGGTGGCCGACAGTATAATCACATGGGCAAAGACACACCATCCAAACGAGGCCATACTCGTCCTGCAGGGCAAGAGTACACGGGAACAGATCGAAGTCGATGGGGTTGTAATCCCTCCATTTTCAGAGAGTGGCCCATTTTACTCTGGCTTTGGAATTCATGATCTTCCTTACACCATACCCCACGTTGGTACAGCACACTCTCATCCCGGAGGTTCAAACAATCCATCGCTGGAAGATCTGCACTACTTTACCGGGTTTGTATCCATCATTATCAGTCACCCTTATGAGGACAATACCATAGCCGCCTACGATAGGAATGGCAACAGCCTAGAACTTAAGATTGTGAATTCATCTTGATTGTTTCCTGCGCCCAAAGTCGAGCTCGACTCCGTGCTTGGAGTCATAGCTGAAAATAAACGATTCGTCCGGCATTATTGGAAAGCTTGATAGTCTCTGAGCTGAGCACACCGGGCACCTATCCTTCACTTTGGTCTTGTCAAAAAATGTTGCACACCAGTAGCAGGTCTCACACAGCACAAAGATTGAAACCGCAGCAGGTGGCTTGGGCAACAATATGATACTTCAGAATAGAAGTTATTACATTTAAGTGTGGTTAAAGTTTGTGGTTAACAGTAAATTAATTGACCTAAGCAATGCAAGACATAGAGAATTATCTTTATGATGTAACATAAAGGAGGAGCCACATTCCACAATAGATTAGAGCATCTAAATGTTAGAGTAGCTTCTAAAACGAATAGGAGTGAACTAGTGAGCTTAATTCTAACCCCTGCATGAAATAAAACTTTTGTATGACCTCGTGCGTCTCATTGAAATAGTAAATGAGGGGCTAACATTATGGAACTGTCTTCGTATCATTGGCCATAAGAACTCTCCTCTGTGTAATTACCCTCAGTAAGATCCTCAAATGCAATAAGATAGACAAAGCATGAATGTATATACTGTTATGATGACTTGCTAGTTGGTGTGCGTTTTGGATAGGGATGTTGTTGAATATTCATGATGTC
>JAICHI010000047.1 GCA_025922735.1 Nitrososphaeraceae archaeon
GCTACTACCACAGGAGCTGGTAATGCAACCAATGCTACTACCACAGGAGCTGGTAATGCAACCAATGCTACTACCACAGGAGCTGGTAATGCAACCAATGCTACTACCACAGGAGCTGGCGGAACAACCGCCGGCAATCAAACTGGCGGCGGCCCACTTGCCCTATATGGTGGTGGTGGAGGCGGCCAATAGAGAGCTGCAACATTTGAGCACACTTTCACAAAAGCAGGTAAGTTTCACTACTTCTGTATACTACATCCAAACATGGTCGGAACAGTCAGCGTGAGCTGACTCTTAACTTTTCATTTTTCCATTTTCTTTTCTTTTGCTTTCTGGAAGCACTCACATACTGAACAAAATAGGATTAAACTGAAATGTAAAATCTAGGAATGCCAAACATCGTCTCATCAAACTTCTTCCGGTCGGACTTATCTGAAGCAGAACAGAAGGGCTTCCTTTCCGCTTTCTCGATTGCAAGTTCAATCCTAAAGGAAGATATTGTGCGGCCCATTCTCTATTGTTACCACCACCGCCGCCATCAAAGTTACAATCTCTTCTGCTTCATTTCTTCCCAGTCTACCTCTTTCAAGCCTATCATTCTTCTGAACGAATTTGCAGTTGCAGGACCAAAGCCGGCATAGTGATTGTTAGCAGCCATGATTGCAAACTTTGCTTTGTCTTTCAGTCTATTGACTTCCTCTGACCACCTTTGCAGCTCTTCAAGACGATTCTTCTGTATCTTACCAAAATCTTTCTCGTCGATACTTCGATCGCCTATAAAACGCAAGTAAATGAAATCGGAAGTTAATTCTGGCGGAGTTTGGATCGTGTCTAATTGACTCCAAGCTAGACAAATGTTATTGTCGGAGAGAAGCTTGTAGAAATTCTTATTATCATTTTTATCAAACCATGACATGTGCCTTACCTCTATAGCGTACCTAAAGTCAGGATCAAGCATAGGAACCAATCCTTCTAGCTTTTTCAAACCTTCCTTTGCAGTCAGGGAAGGCGGCAGTTGTAGCAAAAGAGCCAATAGCTTGTGGCGCAGTGGCCGCATGACATAAAAGAAATAACGAAGTTCTTTCTCAGGGTCTGCAAGACGTTTTTCATGCGTTATCGATCTGGGAAACTTGGCTGCAAATCTAAAATTGTCAGGGGTTATCGAAGCCCACCGTTTGGTCATGAAAAGGTTGGGGGGGCTATAAAAAGAAGAATCAATTTCAACAAAATCAAAGACTTGGCTATAATACTTGAGGAATTCCTTTCGCTCTAGATTTGCTGGGTAGAAATGTCCAAGCCATGCGTCGTATGACCAGCCAGAGCAGCCTACGTAGACTGATGATACTTCCAAGTAAGTACAGAAGAATGATATCATGGCTTCCCTATAAGGTAGTTGTAAATGAAGAAAATAGAGTATAGTAGATCTTCTTCTCCTTTGCATCGTTCTGTTCTGGGTAAGATCATGTGCATAGCCAAGCCAAGGTCCGAGATATCACAGACTGTATAAGTAACTAACTAGCTTCTATGACAATATAATCATTAATTAGAATTAAAACATTATCTAGAGTGGCTTATAGAGTAAGTGATCTTTCAATATAGAGGGTAGAACATAGAAGATAGATAAGATAAATCGTACTTTTTGTCCTATAAGCATAGAGTAATTCAACAATAACTTTGACCTGAGTGTGAAATGGAAAAGAAAAATTGATTTTCATTAGAAAATTTAGAATGCTTAGCGCTTGACTATTATTGTTAACAACAGTCGAGGCGCCGCTTCTTATACCAAAAAACAGAAATAAAAAATTCGCAAGCAAAAACTAGATACCGATCGCTCTCTTATGTCCTAGAATTATGAGCCCTATGACTGCAAAGTGGATATAATAAATAACACACTAGGTAGTATAATCCCACCAGATTTGGCCTCATATGACGCTCCCTCTTTTAAATCAGAAGGTTTTAACTGTCCTTTTTGTGGAGCATTCGCTCACCAAGTATGGTCTAAAGCCGCTGCTGGATACAATGCGCATGATATTGTCCCCGACACATACTTTGCACAATGTATGAAATGTAAAAACTATTCTATCTGGCATGGAGAACAACTGATTCACCCTTCTGGAGGAAATGCTCCTCTGCCACATGCTGACTTACCAGAAGACCTCAAAAAAGATTACGAGGAAGCTCGGTCTATTGTTTCAAGGTCGCCAAGAAGTGCTGCAGCATTGCTTCGTCTCACTATTGAAAAATTAACGAATACAATCCTTGAAGAAAATAAGACTAAGAGCCTTAATAGTAAAATTGAGCTTTTGGTAGAGAAGAAGGTTCTTCGGTCGGAAATAGGAAAAGCATTGCATGTTGTAAGAGTCATAGGAAATAACGCTGTCCCTAATCCCGCAGAAATTGATCTGAGAGACGATATTGAAATTGCTGTCAAACTCTTTAAATTAGTGAATATGATTGTTCAGGAGACGATTACGGAGTCAAGAGAAATTGATTCAATTATTCATAATTTACCTAATGGAGCTAAGAAGAGCATTGAAAAGAGAAATGGAAATATGGTGCCTAAAGGAAATCAATTAGACGAATAAAATTTGCCTGATTCATGTTTTTGAAACGACGGACGAAATGAAGATTTCCCCTGCAACAAAGTCAATCTTTATGATAATGTTCCCACTTTTAGGAGCTATTATTTAGATTCCTTAATTAGCCGGCCTTATTCTTTTTCTGCTCACCAAATACAATACAGTCTTGATCATTTCGATCTTTGAAATAATAGTCAAATTAAGAAAAATTGATGATGAAACTATACTCAAGTTCATCAAGTCTTTTTGCTACGTACGGTTGCTTAAGGGATTATCAGACTCACTTCTAGGGTCATCTGTTCCGATGCCGCCGTTCATGTTGTATTAGCACCACCGTCTGGTGTTGTTCTTCCTCCTCCGCCTGCAGTAGTACCGTCCGTTAATCCGGCTGGAGTATTAGTCATGTTACCACCACCCTGTGTGCCACCATCACCTAATGCACTCAGAGCCATATCCAAGAACATGAGGGCACCTTGAGTGTCGCCAACTTGCAATGCTATGCATGCTTCTTGTATGTGGTCTCTTACCTCTGATGTTGATTGGTTTCCCCCTCCTCCAGTTGTAGTAGTACTAGTAGCATTTGTTGTTGTGCCCGTAGTAGTAATACTATCTCCGCCTTCGACGTCTGCATCATAGTCATCATAAGCGCTAGTTCCACCAACACTTACCCCATCATCGAATGTCCCTCCTCCTCCTGTTTGTGTTGGAGCACAAGCTGACTGTACATCTCCACTATCACCTTGTTCTCTTTCAAGGCCTTCAAGCAATCCTTGCGCGCTTGCATCATTTGATACACGTATAGCTATCAATGACGCCATGCCAAGCGAAAGCAGCATAAGCCCCAAGGCTGCAGGTACACTCTTCTTCTTGTCCTCAGATGCCATGGAGAAGAAGGTAAGATTAAGGCTTTTAACAGTTGTAGTTTGTAGTCACTGCATTTAGTAATAACCGTCCTATTCAAAAATCTAAATGAATCCTAATTCCTTGCCTAAAAAGGAGTAGGAGCAGGGATCTTTCTTTCTACTCCTCAAATACAATACAACTTGGAGCATTTCAATCTCTCTGTAACCCACCTTTGAGTGCCTTCCATGTGTATTGCCTGCTACTGCTTTTCCCTTTGTTTTGCTTTCAAAATGCTTGCAACTCTTATCTTCCTCTCTAGGTACATGTTGAAGAGTCTTGATCTGCAATTTGAAATGATTGTTTATATCAGGATTATTAATATGCCATGTTTTGTATAGATAGATGTGCCAAGAGGAGTAAAGAAAGGCGTTAGCAAACAAAAGTTTGAAAGGACCGTAAACAAAATAAAACGTAAAGGCAGTGCAAAGAATCCTTACGCAGTAGCAAATGCAAATCTGGGACGCAAGGGTAAGAGCAGAACAAAATCACGCAAGTAATTCAATTCGGAGCTTGTCAAGCGTTTCAAGCCGCTAGAAGACTTGTTGATCAGCATGAAGTATCAGTATCTATATCTCATAATTCACAACAACATACGGACACTCCAATAAAGAGCTCAAGAATGCCAGGACAAGGTACTAACCAAGAGCTTCTGCTTCTGAGAAGCTAGCGATGCGCTGCAGAATTCCAGCAGCAGCCGCAATATTCTCCCTCTGTACAATTGGGACATTCGCCCTGCGAAGGGCTACCTTACATTCAGAAGGCAGGCAGCCACAGTCAGCACATCTTATTTGCATACCCGGAGAATCACATGATTGAAATAAAAAAAGCTTCTTCAGCGAGGAGCATAAAAAATGACAAGGGTGCCAGTAACAGCAACTATCGAGCCTATAATCTCGTATCTATCAGGCTTCTTTTTATCAACTATTCTGCCCCAAATGATTGTAGATACTATGAATATGCCGCCATATGCTGCATATACTCTACCAAACTCTGCTGGCTGTAACGTTGGAATGATTCCGTATACAAAGAGGATGATGCCCCCCAAAGCGCCTAGTGCGATAGTTTTCTTTTCTCGTAGCCAGAGCCATACCAGATAGCCTCCGCCAATCTCTGCAATGGCAGCAGCAAAGAACAGTGTCAGTGTGATAAGAGGAGGAGAGGGGGCTTGTATTATTATTACTTCTGCTGTGACCAAACAGATTCCTCTCCTTTTCTTGGCATATAGAATATGATGGCAACGCCCACTAGCGCAATTGCAGCGCCTATAATATCGAACCTATCAGGTGCAATTCCTTCAAAAATCCCTCCCCAAATTACAGCCATGACAATAAAGATACCACCGTATGCAGCGTAAATTCTGTGAAAGTGTGATGGCTGGAATGTGGGAACAATGCCATAGAGAAAGAGCACAAAGCCTCCAAGAGCGCCCACCATCCAGCTCATGCCATCGCGAAGCCACAGCCATACAAGGTAACCGCCAGCAATCTCACACAGACCTGCTATAAAGAAGAAAAGCAATGTTATGGTGATTCTTTTGACTTTGTTACTTTCTGCCATAATTTACTGCCCGCAACAGGAGGCGAGAGTAGTCTGTCTGCTTTATGACTATTTCTATTCCTCAGGTGCTTCATCTTCATCCAGTCTGAGCGCGTTTTATGTCGTTTTTATTGGTTTGCTGAAGTGCTATGTGTCTAAGCTGCCATTGACTGCAGAGCCGTTCTGGCAGTATAGTAGCCCTTAGCCCGTAGAATCAGTAGTTCAGTACCAAGCAGCTCTTTTGCTTTCTTATTCAGCCTGCATCGAATGTTCTGTTGTTGAGCTGTAGTAAACTCCTTATTGTAAAGCAGAAAATCCCTTTTCTTGTCTATGTTACGATGTACTTACTGCGCTGTTATTGTTATTGTCCTACACTACTATTATGGTTCTCTTATTTGATCCCTCATCTAATAAATTCAAGGCTCTGAAATATCTGTTGTACTGGGGGTGGAGGAATACCTGAGGGTGTTGCTGCTGCAGGACCTTCGTAGGTGACAGACTCGCCTGACACGATCTGTCTCAGTCCGGGTTGTGGGTTCTCTGGAATAGTCGCCAGAATTGAATAACTCCTCATATCTACAAGTCCAGGACTGGGCCGATATGTCATTTCTACAAGTTTGGCTGGCACTGTTCTTATTGTTGTGTTTGGATCTTGGGGACTAGTAATATTGATTGTGAGGTCTGTCCTGTTTATAATCTGGATGTTAGTATAATTACGTCCCTGCATTTCCTCTACCATAAACACCAAGAAATCATCTGATGTGATGTTGGCTGGGTCCTCAATGACTTCAAATTCCGGTCTGTGGCTTAAGCGATCGTGTAGAATTTCTACGGAACTTTCAGATTGTTCGCAGTTATACATTCCTCCAATACCAAGCAGTGCCTCTTGCTGTGGGCAAATTATGGCCAGTATCAAAAAGCCTGCCACGTTAGCAACACGGAAGTTTGGAAGATGTAAATTGTCAATGTCCTGTACTACCCAGTCATCTGGCACTCGCATTCTAAATCCATCCTCTGTGTTTTGGAATGTCCCATTCTGAATCACTGCCGGTATGCTGGTCAGTTGTTGTGCGCTTGCTATTCCTACGTCGGGAGCAAGAAAAAGGACTACAGCAGCAATTGCTGTTAGAACTATTATTATGATCATCATTTCCTCTGCGGATAAGCGCGATGGTGACCGCTTCATCTTCTCCAGAACACTATACACATCCCAGAGCGAGATAAGGTTATGGATAATAATTCTCTATTGGTTGAAACTGATCCCGCCTGTTTGGGTTAGCAGGTTCAAAGAATCAACTACATCCCAGTGCTTCACTCTCATCTCACCCTCGATTCTAAATAGATCAGCAGTTTTCATTACAATCATTTTGTTGGTAGGCGGCGCTCCCAAGTATTTTCACCTGTCTGTGTAGCAGTAGTGTGTTTAGAAACCACATAACTAGATTAACTTCAGCAATCATGTGCTCTGTGGTTGTATGAGAGTCTGGGAAGCCCTCAAAGAAGGGACTGAAAAATTGCTTAAAGCCTTCTCTCCGGTCTTCTACTTGTGGATTGTCTTGTATAAGATATTGTGCATAGTACTTAACTACCGCACTTCTATTATGTGGTCGTTGAAAACTTCTTCTTCTACAAATGATCTGACAAGTGCCTTGTTGTCTTTCTCCATCCTCGAATCATATTGTGGAGACTACTGCTGCTGCGCTAGTGCAGAAAAGGGGACGGCAATTAGAATTCCAATAAAGAGAATTGCTGCTGCTAGTAACGCTGATGGTTCTTCATGCATATCGTGGTAGTATAATGATCTATTGTCATTTAACCGATATAGAATAGATAGCATCGGTCTCAGATACAGGGCTCATATGAACGATATTTCTTTAGAAATGAAATCTAAATTAATAATCTTAGTAGGACAGCTTTTCAATTGTATGAAAATTGAAGCCCATGTCCAGGGATAAGATTGCTAATTTGATTTCATAAAGTACTCTGACGGCAAAGTAAGGTATCACCCTATGCTCGCCTTTTTTTGAGGCTCTTCTAACATTAAAGATTTTACCTAAGGATTCCCTTTATGATACGTCACTTGATCACTTGAAGATCAGCAAGCAACTTATCGATGCTTGTGACCGTTTTGCCCTCGTTGTCTGCAATTTGCTGCAGGGCAGGTGGATTCTCCATATAATCAGGAATCCGTGCAATTATCCTCTCTTGGTAGGTAGGAATATGCTCGTTTTGATAAAAAATACCAATCGGTATCTTGTTGCCCCACTCATTTGACTTTTCAATCACTTGGGACATTTTCTGATTTATCTCATCAGGGCTATGCACCTCGCCATCGTACCCTGTTTCCTCCAGTTTATACATCCTCGGTATAGCTTTGCCCGCTTTCGGATCAATGTTGTCAAGCCCTTGGAACCATTCCTTGGTATTGATATCATTATACGTAGGGCATGGCTGTAACACGTCAATGAATGCAAGTCCATTATGGGCAACTGCCTTCTTGATCAATTCCTTCAGATGACGGACGTCGTAGGAATAGCCTCGTGCAAGAAAAGTAAAGCCTGCAACAAGCGCAAGAGCTATCGGATTGACAGAATTGTTAACATTTGGCTGCGGCAGCGATTTTGTCTTCATACCCAGCTTGAGCGTGGGCGCGGCCTGTCCCTTTGTCAACCCATAGACAGCGTTATTGAATATGATGTAGACCATATCGACATTTCTGCGCCCTGCGCTCACGAGGTGACCCACACCAATTCCAAGGCCATCGCCATCTCCCCCCACAGCGATAACCTCAAGCTCCGGATTTGCAAGTTTGGCTCCCTGTGCGAATGGCAGCACCCTGCCGTGCAGCGTATGGATGCCATATGTCTTGATAAAGTGCGGCGTCTTACC
>JAICHI010000048.1 GCA_025922735.1 Nitrososphaeraceae archaeon
AGCTGAGTGCACTAAATACTAAGGAGAACAAAGAATAAGCATGTCGCAGAAGATGGCGACGGCGCCTACGCGCAAACACTATCCTAAGAAGAAGCGTCTGATGTACGAGGAGCTTCAGCGGGTCCCAACAGAGTATAGCGTGATTGCGTTGTCAAAGATGACCAAGGTACGCGCTGCGCAGTTGATGATGATTCGCAAAAAGTTCCGAAATGACATCAAGATTAAAATAATCAAGAACAAGGTCGCTACTAGAGCATTTGAAAAGGTCAAGGGTGTTCCAGGCCTTGAGAACCTGAGCAAGCAGTTAGAAGACCAGTGCGCCCTGATATTTACAAATATCAACCCCTTCAAGCTCAACTTAATATTTGCACAGAACAAAGTCTTCCTTCCAGCCAAGGGCGGTGACATTGCTACAAAGGAAATTTTCATTCCATCAGGCAACACGGGGATTACGCCTGGCCCCGTTCTGTCAGAATTCAAGGTTGCAAACGTCCCGACTAAGATAGATCAGGGAACGATATGGGTCAGCAAGGATACGTTAGTTGCAAAGCCTGGAGATGTAATTTCGACTTCCCTTGCGTCGCTTTTGAGCAAGCTAAATGTCAAGCCAATTGAAGCCGGCATTTCAGTCAACTTTGCGATCGCAGAAGGGCTGCAGTTTAAGGAGCAGGATCTTAAGCTCAACCTTGACGAATACAAGGAAGAGCTTGTCAGGTCATTTGGGCAGGCTCTCGCTTTAGCAATTGAGGCCGGCTATATGACTCCAGAGACAGTCAAACCGCTCTTAGTGAAGGCAGAGCAGCAGGCAAGATCGCTCGCAGCAGAAGCCGGATACCTCACACCTGAGACTGCAGGCTTTGTGCTACCAAGAGCTCAAGCGCAAGCTCAGGCTTTAGCAAACAAGGCAAGGGAAAGGGGCTACAGCCCACAATAATTTTCTTCAATTAAGAATTAGAATGGCTAGGGTCTATACATGGGTGCATGTGTGCGTGCATATCTGTGAGACTATAGCCACTACTATACCGCTACTGAATGGGTGGTGGAGATATGCACACTCTTCAATGGTGTGTATGCTTTGCCATAAGTTTGGTATTTTGAAGCCCTTAGGTATATAACTACTGTTTCATATTGACATATACAATCAAAACTTCTATACGGCGATTGAAAATTGTAGTAGTCAGGTAAAATCATAAAGAAACTCTTCATTGCTCACAAGTATTATATTATATTATTATCATCTTCCACGTCCAGCGCAACGCTGTGCATTCTAGTTGTAAAAGAAAAAAGAAAATGGAAGAAAAAGAGGATCTTAGATGGAAACCTAACCAAAGAGCGACGAGAGGCCTTCGAGGGCTTCTTCTTCCTTCTTTTCTTCCTCTTTGGCTGAGGCTTCTCCTCCACCTGCTGCGCCTGTTCCCCCTGCTGCTGGAGCAGCAGTTGAGGCGGCTGCTCCCGCTGCTGCTGGAGCGGCTGCTGCTGCTACAGCAACCGGCGCTGCCTTCAAGACCTCGTCAATTTGTACTTCGCTTAATGCCGCTACTAGAGCCTTCACTCTCACATCATCTGGGGTGACTCCTGCGGCCTGGACAACACTCTTAACGCTATCCTCAGTGATATTCTGCTTTAATTTGTGTAGTAGTAAAGCGGCATACACGTATTCCATGGAGAAAGCATCCAGTGATGACCATATTTGAACCTACCGCTCGAGGTCAGGAGACTTGTTTAGTTTGATCATCAGAATTGTTGCTGTATTGAAGTTCATGTAATAGCCCGCGCCCACAATATGTACATATGCCATCTAGTCTGCACTGCACGTTGAAGTGAAACTATTTGCTGCATTGACATATTCTTTGAGAAACATGGCTGACCGAAGCTTGTTTACTTCCTCACCAATAACGAGATGCAACATTATAGCTGGTCTATAGCTGATTTTGTGAGAATCACGGTTTTGTGAAGATGAGAGGATGTGTCATAAAGTGGACCGGGTGGGATTTGAACCCACGACCACCTACGTATCCTCTACCGTAATCGGTATGCAAGGCAGGTATTCTACCAGACTAAACTACCGGCCCACACCAAACTAGCCAAGATTTTGATAATTTAAGTGTTCAATAAGAGTGGCTTTCAACCTTGTGCTGCCGCAGATGCTTCCATGCACCGAACTTTTTGGCACACTTTTCGCAAGAATACTGCATTCGTCTATTGCTGTATGTGGAGTCCTCTTCCAACATGTTGTAACGTACAAGCCTCTTTGCTATTCTTACCAAACGGCAAACAACAATAGGTTGTCTGCGGTTCTATATATGGATATTTGACTTATACTTTAAAAATCAGTCAAGACCCTTTAGCAGGCCATCAGTCTTCATCTTTTCTGCATGGGCAGAAATATAACGCCATATGATATCGGCCCTTTCGGATTGAAAGTCCCATGGTGCAACCAATACTAAGTCAGCGTCCCTTATCCACATTCTGCGTTTTATCTTGCCACGGATTCTACATGTCCTTACCTTACCATCGGTACATTTTACGATAATGTTGTCGCCGCCGACTAGCTTTATTACACGACCCAGCAATTCGCCTTCTTGGGGCATGACCATTTCCTTCAGTTCGGATTCGGAAAGTACCTTCTTCTTGCCTATTTTAGATCTAAATTATTGTGGACTATTCGGGTTAAAAGTGTACCGGTGTTGATACACAATTAAATAACGCTGGCAATTTTGAAATGACCGGGCCGTTAGCTCAGCTTGGAGGAGCGTTCGACTGATAATCGAAAGGTCGAGGGTTCAAATCCCTTACGGCCCACTGTCATATTATTTCACTTATTGTAACCAGCAAAATTAGTGTTTCAAATCTCTCAAAGGGCCTCAGCAAGAAATAGGCAGCTGGTCTATGCTATAGTCATATATGGTGTTGAGTTGAGAAGATTAGTCATGAGTCCATACTAATACCAAAATCATCCTTTACTGAACAATAATAGGTCATATCATGATTCCGACGGTTCGATGCGAATTGCAAGTAATAGCAGCATGATTGTGTGCATGAGCAAGTTAGGTTACTCTAAGGATTGGAAGTGCCCTAGAATTAACTAATTAATTAGCACTCCTTACGATCTGGGTTCAAGATAACAATAAGAACACAGTTTTCACTCTTGCCTGGTAGGTAATAGTGCTTTTATATCAATTTGGTTTCAGCTAGGCGCTTGGGCTTTGGTTTGTAGAAACTTGTGTCAGCGAGTTGGAGTGAGAGGCTACAATGGCAGCCTCTATAATAAGGGAATGAACTATTGCAGCAGGTGCGCTGTTTATTTCCATAATGAAGGCGCGACTCATTGTTTTTGCTGCGGTAGTAAGCTTAGATACAAATCACGAGGTGCGAAAAAAAGAAAAGGTCAGGAAGAGATCCTACCAAACGAGCCAATAAGGGGCATATGACAAGGACAAAGAAGCGGTGGAGATCTTTCAGTCTGTGCTTGATTTGCGCTTCAATTGTTGAATCATAAAAGAAAGATTGCACTGTTTGATCCTTGAAAGAAAATCCTGAGATGTGAAAGAAGATTAACCTGCTATGGGCGTGTGTGCTGTTTATCCTACACAAGGATATAGAATTCGCAGCAGATGATGTGACAGCCCTTCCAACACACTAGAATTTGTTTATCACAGCCCTCAGTCCGTGATATTTTTCAGTGACGTCTATCGCTTTTTCTATTTCTGCAAGAGAAAATTTGTGTGAAACAATTGCGGAGAGGTCAATCGTTTTTTCTGCTGCAATTCTTGTAGCCTCACCTAGCAATTTCGGCGTAGAGCTAAAGGTGCCTGTGATAGAGATCTGGTTATAGTGCATCCAGTTGGCATCCAACAAGAACGTCTGTCCGCTTGGCATGCCGGCGAAGGCATTTATCTTCGAGTTCCTGGCAGAAACCTTTGTCGCAAGTTCAAAGGCAACAGGGTTGCTCGTCGCAATCACTACAACGCCTGCACCACAAGAATCTCCAGTAAAATCAAGAACTTCCGCAACTGTTTCACGGGAATAAGCAAAGACTGCATCCGCATCCATCGCCCTTGCCTTTTCCATTCTTAATGGAATCTTGCCGACGATTGCTACTCTCGAGTGCGATAATCTCTTGAACAGCTGAAGGTGAATGAGCCCCATGGGGCCATCCCCTATTATCACAATAGAGCTTTCCTTCGCAACAGGAAGCATGCGAGAAAAGCTGTTCAGGCAGCACGCAAGAGGCTCCAAAAGGGCAGCTTCTTCATCAGTTAGGTTGTCTGGTACTGGCACTAGTCCGCCGATTCTAATCACTTGCTCTGGTATTGTGACATATTGTGCAAAGCCGCCATCTGAGCTAGAGCCTATCTCCTTTAAGTTGATGCAAAGGTTGTAATCGCCGATCTTGCAATAATGGCAGTGAAGACAAGGGATCAGAGGGCAAACGGCAACCCTTGAACCTGCATTCATAGTCATGCCGCCGCCATCGCCTCCTACTATAATGTCATTTTGTATTTCTCCACAAAGCTCGTGACCTAAAATTACCGGGGGGCGCACCTTTCTATGGCCATTTCTAAAGACGCGGGCGTCATACCCACAGACTGCGCAGGCGCTCACCTTGAGCATTACCTGCCTGCGAGTAATAGGTACTTGCTTCACAATAATGTTGTTTGGTGCATGGAAAACTGCAGCCAGCATATTCTGTTGATACTGTAAATTTGTTCTACAACCTAAAAAGAGTTACAACGCAGCTTATTATAGTATAGATATGACAAGGCTATTTGAACCCCACATCCACATGTACTCTCGGACCACCGATGACTATGAAGCAATGTCCAAAGCGGGGATAGAGGTAATAGTCCAGCCATCATTCTGGCTTGGAAGTCCACGGACATCGGTTGGAACATTTGAGGACTATTGGGAACACATGATTACTTTTGAAACAAGCCGGGCAAGAGAGTATGGAATAGAGCACTTTGTCTGCATTTCAGTAAACCCAAAGGAGGCCATGGAACGGCCACTTGCCTTAGATGCTATGGAAGCCATGAAGAAATACTTGGACAGGGAACGCGTAGTAGCTGTCGGAGAGCTTGGATACAACCTCATAAATGATCTCGAAGAGGAGGTGTTTGTAAAGCAGATGGATATTGCAGCAGAAAAGAACATGCTCATGACAGTTCACCTGCCGCACAATAACAAACCTGAAGGCATGCGACGTATTGAGCTGATATTAAATAGTGAGCGGGGCCGGCGCTACAATAGGCACGAAATCCTGATAGATCATAATGTCGAAGAAACAATTGAAAAGACGCTCGAGTTTGGCATGTGGGCTGGACTTTCAGTATATCCTGTATCTAAGCTGTCGCCAGAGCGTGCAATGAACATCATCAAAAAATATGGCACAGAAAGAATAATGATTCATAGTGCAGCTGACTGGGGTCCATCAGACCCGCTCAGTGTCCCCCTTGTCGCAAGGGAAATGAGGAAGGCCAGCTTTAGCACCAATGAAATCGAGCGTGTAACATTCTATAACGCCTACGAATTCTTCAAGCAGTCATCCCGATTCACCTGGAAGCCGTAGTAATAATGATCAAGCTGGCATTTAGCACCAATGCCTTCAAGCGATATTCCCTTGAAGATTCCATAAGAGAGATTGCAAAAGTAGGCTACAGCGGCGTTGAGATCCTGTGTGATATCCCACATGCGTATGCCCCCTCTTTTAAAGACGATCAGGTTAGATCGTTGAAGAAAACCCTTGCGTTGTCCAACATGCAAATCTCAAACCTCAATGCATTCACTCTATACGCAATTGGAGACACGTACCATCCTTCTTGGATAGATGATAGCAGAGAGATGCGTATAGAGCATACTATTGAATGCATAAGGCTTGCAAAAAGAATCGGAGCAAAGCACCTGTCTACAGAGCCAGGGGGTCCAGTGGTGGCACCACCAGTACCATCCTCATCACAACAACAGGAACAGCAACAATACCAAGATATAAGCCGGTTTGAAAAAATATTTCTTGATGGATTGACAAGGGTAACAAAAATGGCAGAGGAAGAAGACATAAAAGTACTAATCGAGCCGGAACCAGGCCTTCTCATTGAAAATTCAAGGCAGTTTAAGAACTTCGTAACAAAAATTAATAATTCTAAGTACATAAGACTCAACTTTGACATTGGCCACTTTTATTGCGTAAATGAAGATCCGGCCAAAGTGGTCTATGAATTATCAGATTATATTGAGCACTTTCACTTGGCAGACATTGCGCACACTAGAATTCATAACCATCTAATCCCCGGCAAAGGCTCAATCGATTTTCGTTCAGTTTTTGATGCAATGGATGACATCGGTTATCGTGGGTTTGTTACTGTCGAGCTCTATCCATACCAAGATAATCCGATATACGCAGCAAAAGAGGCGTACAGCTACCTTTGCAGCATAATGTAAGCCAACGCCTCAAAGAATACCTTCTGCTAATCAGGCTCCCAAACGTATTCACGACACCTTCTAATATATTGACTGGATACTTTGCAGCTGTTACAGTAGCCGAAGCAGACAGCGTGCATCTATTCGCACTTATGGTCTCATCAGGCTTGTTGTATATTGCAGGAATAGTTCTAAATGACTATTTTGACATTGAAATAGATAAAAGAGAACGTCCATCCAGACCCCTTCCTTCTGGAAATATCTCAAAAGGGCATGCTCTGGCCATTGCCTTGATTGCACTGTTAATTGCAAACACTATAGCCTTGGTACTTAGTCCTATCAGCCTTGCAGTGAGTCTAGCACTCACTCTTGCAATAATTGCTTACAACTATCGGCTAAAGCATGGTCTATCAGGTCCGTTTGCAATGGGTGCAACTAGGTTTCTAAACGTGATCTTCGGAGCAAGTCCTGTACTGCTATACATCAATAATCATTCATATGCTATTTTAGGGGCGGCTGCGGCGTCACTATTTCTATACATAATGGCAATAACAATCCTAAGCAAAAAAGAAGCAGGAAATGAAAGACCAAATTCCACTATGGCCCTTTTGATGGTATTTGGTGTTATTTCGGCCGTAGCGGCTTTAGGCTTGTTTCTGCAACTGCAGTGGGCATTTATTCTAAACCTGTCGATATTTGCTGCGGTCATGATTGTTACTTTCAAGCAACATCTTATGAAAGAGTCGCCTTCCGTGCAAAAGGCAGTCCGAAACATGGTCATCTCCATCATAATACTTGATTCGGTATTTGTAACTGGGACAGCCGGCTTGCCTTATGGGCTTGCAACTATGCTTCTCATTGCACCTGCTGTAGTTCTAGCAAAAAAGTTGTATGTGACTTGATGTCGACTTGTCTACCGACTATTAAATAAGTACTGATAATAAAATACAGACGCCCATAATAGAATTTGAATATTCTCCTACTGGGAATAATATATAGGAACAGTCTTATACAACTTAGTCCTGTTTCAGCTGTCACTATATATCCCCTCACTGCTTAGTATCTTTCATATAGTGAAGCTAAACTTTACAACAGAATTGAGGTGCTACTCTGTGTTTGTTACCGAATTAATTACAAGATGAACCTTTTTATTTATTACTTAATCCAATAAAAAGAACTTATAGAACTAAGATATAAGATAGACTCTACGTCTTTTTTTTCCACTAAGAGCAACCCTTTTGTTTAAATGCCTGAAAAGGAGCACTATGGTGATGATTATTCCTAAAGCATTCTTTATCGCCGCAGCGGTGGCTATTCTCATTTTCTCTATGACCGGAACATCATATCAGCAGGTGCAACTCCTCTTTGATGATAGTGAAGAAGAAGATGCAGTAGAAGAAGAAGATGCAGTAGAAGAAGAAGATGCAGTAGAAGAAGAAGATGCAGTAGAAGAAGA
>JAICHI010000049.1 GCA_025922735.1 Nitrososphaeraceae archaeon
AACAGACCCTAAAAACTTTATTTAAATTACACTCGAATAACCCTGTTTCATGCTCTCTTCCCTTTATGCACTTGATATCTGCATCATCATCCTCTTCCTCCTAAGCAGCTTTTCTTCTACAAGTGTCTCACAAGAGTCTCAATGATAGAAGGTATAATGTTATTTGATATTATCGTGTGCAATAATATACAATCATAGGTGATACCCCTTTTCATATCAAAAAAGAAATAGCATGAGATGCGCAGTATCTATCATGGATTCTTCTTCTTCCTCTTTTTCTACTGACAGCCTGATGCAGGAACACATAATCGTAAGACGAATAGGAAACATCGCACAAAGATGCTCCGATAGACTATATGCAAATAAGGATATACCGATAGAAGATATTCAAATAATCTCTGTTGTCATGGAGGAGTTCATAGATGCCTTACATCACGGAAAGGAAGAGAAAGCGTACTTTCCGATTACAAGAAGCAAAGATAGTTTTTCAGAAGATATCCGAAAATTCCTAATCGAACATGAGCTTGGAAGAAGAATAGCAAACATGCTTAGGCGTGAATTGGATACACTCATAGAGCATGAAGATAGAAACAGCAAAGGAGCTAGTATTGGACTGAAATGGAACAATAGCAGCAAAGAACCTGTTGCAAGATTTTTAAAATCATATGCAATCTTTGTCTCCGACCACACTGCTAAAGAGGACACGTTTTTCAAATCAATACTGGAGAAAAACAGTATATCTGAAGAAGAGGACAGGGAGCTACTAAGACATTATGAAGTATGCAAAGGCCAGATTGGGGGTCAAGCGAGAATAGAGGAAATGCTGAAACTTATCGATTACTTGGAGAGTAGAGAATGGACAAAATAATATAATTGAAAGGCTAGTCCAAACTTCTTTAAATATATAGTATAATGAACTGAATTTACAGGATAAACTTTGATTATCCTTATATCCCATGAGGAAGTATAAGTTATTGCTTCCAGCATGGCTAATCCTCCTCGTCTATTATCTTCATTAATTCAACAGTGCCGTTACGAAATAGACGATGTAGACAAGCAGTTTGAGCTCTTGCAGAAAATAAATTCGTTATTGCCAAAAACAATTAGGTTGAGGATGCCCTCATTGATAACTGATGATTATATCCGTACCGCCTTAGATACAATAGACGAATATCTTCTCGGCAAAAAGCGCACACTGCTAAACAGAAAATTGAATGTTATGTATGATACTGTCACCTAGGCTAGCAACTTCATAAGAATAAAAATACTAACTAACTGTTGTGCTATGTAATAGAGGCCATTTGGTTATTCCTTCCATTATAGCCTATCCCTTACATCATCATAATGTCAAAATCATAGAATTTCTAGGAAAATTGATTTATATATATTTTCAAGAAGAGGTCAATACAGCGCTTAGAATAGCGCACACATATCCTGAAAGGTCAGTTACAAAAGGCACTAGAATTTTTCTTAGCAGGATTTTGTGACTACATCATCAATCAATAGTCTGTGGCCAGTACAAACATTCTAAATATAGCTCGTGTCAATGGGTTCTTGAAAGAATGAGGGAAAAGGTCATTATCAGCAAGGGGATGAGAACTTGCTCTCACGGTGGCATTTATTCAGTAAACCCTCGTCTTGTCAGACTCGACTGCAGCTCAAGCATCAATCCTCTTGGTACTCCAAGAAAGGCAATATCGGCTATCAAGATGAATGCCAACTCCCTTGCGCAGAAGTATCCTGATCCCGAGTGCAGAGAGCTGAAGAAAAGCCTGTCACGTTACCTCGGAATTGACCCGGAATGGATTAGCGTAGGAAATGGGGCGATAGAAGTTATCTATTGGTTTGTATGTGCAGCCTTTGTAAAAGGGCGTGTAGTTATCCCAGCACCGACTTTTTGTGAATACGAGCTTGCATCACAGAAAGCAGGTGCAGAAGTGACATTTGTACCGCTACATAATTTGGAGCTTGAGGCCGGTCAGGTAATTGAAAAAGCAAGAGGAGCTGACGCGGTATTTCTTTGCAATCCAAACAACCCTACAGGGATACTTGCCACCAAGCAGATAATGAAAATAATCGAAAATGTAGATAGCTCAACAAGAATCCTTCTTGATGAATGCTTCATTGAGCTGGCAGACAATCCTGATGCTAACACGATGATTGAGCAGATATCGGAATTTGATAACCTCGTGATCCTGAGGTCACTGACCAAGTCATTTGGACTCGCTGGCCTGCGAGTAGGTTATGGTGTGTGCAATCCAACCCTTGCAAAGAAATTGTCAGCAAATAAGATCCCGTGGAATGTAAACGGTCTTGCGCAGGTTGCAGGAGTGGCTGCCCTACTAGAAAGAAGAAGATATCTATCAAAAGCAAGGGCACTTGTCAAAAAAGAGCGAAAATTTTTGCATGACAGTATTGGCAAATTACAATCATTTCGTCCATTAAGATCAAACTCAAACTATTTTCTTGTCCACTTGCAAGGCAGAAATTCCACACAATTTAGAGATAAATTACTAAAGAAAACTGGTGTGCTTGTAAGAGATTGCAGCACGTTCACTGGCATGGGCACTCAATATATCAGATTAGCGGTCAAGATGCATACGGAAAATATTCTATTGTTAAAAGCACTGGAGGCTTTTGATCATAATGACTAGGCACGCGAAGCTTATTATGGTACAGGGTACCACGTCCGGTGCAGGCAAGAGCACAATTGCGATAGGACTGTGCAGGCTTTTTTCAGATCAAGGCTACAATGTAGCACCATTCAAAGCGCAGAACATGTCCTCTAACTTTTTTACTACATCCAGCGGATCCAAGGTGGCACTGGTCCAGGCAATACAGGCAGTTGCAGCAAGAAAAGAGCCTGAACCAAGGATGAATCCCATCCTACTCAAGCCGCTTGGCGAGTATAGAAGTAGTGTATTCATGAACGGTCGTTTCTACTCTGAGATGTATGCAAAAGAGTACTATGAGAAGTTTGTGCTCCAGCAGGGCTTTACGATGGTGTTGAAAGCGCTTGACAGTCTAAGGAGCGAAAACGATGTTATAGTCATTGAAGGTGCCGGCTCGCCCTCAGAAATCAACATTGCAAAATACGATATTGCCAATATGCTGCTTGCACAAGAGGTAGGAGCGCCTGTAATAATTGTGGCCGACATTGAGAGAGGTGGCTGTTTTGCAAGCATAGTCGGTACGACGCAGCTGTTAAAGCCCACTCACAGGGCGATGGTTAAAGGCTTTCTAATAAACAAGTTCAGAGGTGATATCACGCTTATAGCACCAGCGATCAAGGAAGTTCAGAAGATGACAAAGAAGAGAATCCTTGGTATAATTCCTAAGATCGAGTTTAACTTGCCTGAAGAGGATTCCCTTGTTGGCAGCGTGGCAGGTAAGGCAGAGGTTCCACGGGAATCGTGGAATTGGCAGATCGACCTTATTGCAAAGGCAATAAAAGAGAACATCAACATGGAAAGGATATCAAAGGTTGTGGGGCTCTAGATGTTGTATCTTCTTGGGGCACTTTTCGGTGGCATTGGCATTGATTGGCTGTTTGGTGATCCACCAAATAGATATCATCCAGTTGCATGGCTTGGGCAGCTAATCGGCTTTTTTCTCCCGAGGCTTAAAGGGAGCTCTGAAAAAGCCAAGGGAACGATCTTTGTCATTTCACTCGTTATCATAGTAGCTTTAGCCGTTCATTTTGTTGTATTTGCAAGCAGGTATCTTGCAGGCCTCATTGCACTTGTTGTTGTGTCCGCCATAATATTCAAGATTACGATTGCAATGAAAGGCATGGAGGGACATTCCAAAGCAATCATGAACTGCCTGGAGTCTTGTGACTTGGAAGCAACCAGGCAGAACTTGTCCCTGATAGTGAGAAGAAAAACTGACGACCTTGACGAGCAGCACATACTTTCAGCAACTATCGAATGCATAAGTGAAAGCACGGTCGATGGTATTGCCGGACCCATCTTCTATTATTCACTTTTTGGTCCGGCCGGCGCTTTTGCCTACAGGACAATAAACACACTCGATTCTATGGTCGGCTACCATGATGACTATTTCAAGGATATCGGGTGGATGTCTGCAAGGCTTGACACTGCTGCAAACTATATTCCTGCAAGAATAACTGCATTCTTGATGGTGGTATCGGCCAAGATACTTGGAGCTGACTGGAAAAATTCGCTTAACATTCTACAGCGAGACCACGACAAGACATTTAGTCTCAATGCTGGCTACCCAATGGCTACTATGGCGGGGGCATTGCGTGTCAGGCTTGAAAAGATAGGAGACTACACCCTTGGTGACAATCAAGAGCCTGTTACACTTGAGAAGTGCAAGAAAGCAATCTCAATAATGAAGCTCACTACATTGCTCTTCTGCATTGTAGTATCTGTCCCAATAATGTCGGTTCTCTATCTGGCAGGCTGGTGGAGGCTTGTGCTTGGCATCCCTTAAGCCCATCCAGTCAGTGCTTGCATTTTTGACGATATTGCCGGTAGGCAAGCAGAACCAGGACATCTATTACATTGCTAAGAACATGTATCTATTCCCAGTCGCAGGACTGGTTATAGGCTCAATCATTGGTGCAATGGCGCTTGGTATTTCCAATTTTCTGCATCCTCTGCTTATTGGGTTTTTAGTCACTGGAGCCCTTCTAATAATAACTGGGGTTCACCACACCGATGCCTTGGCTGATTTCGCTGATGGGTTGATGGCAAAAGGCAGTAAGGAAGCCAAGCATAAGGCTATGCTCGATCCTGCGGTTGGCTCAGCAGGGGTGGCGGTGCTTGTAATGTATTTCGTAGGCATGATAATTGTATTCAATATCGGCTTTTCGTCTGGCATGGCGATTTTTGCTAGTATCATAACGTCTGAGGTAATAGCAAAGTATGTGATGGTACTCCTTGCCAACAGGGGTCTGTCTGCATGGGAAGGCTTTAATTCGCCCTTCATTATGGCAATGAAGGACAGGCGCAAGATGCTTGCAGCCACTGGCATTATGGTTGCAATTGTAGGGTTTACCACCAGCTATGCCGGCTTTACTGCACTGGTCATTTCTCTTATCCTTGCACAGCTCTTGAAGTATGTTTCTAGCAAGAGCTTTGGCGGCGTATCTGGAGACGTTCTTGGTGCATCAAATGAGATAACCCGTCTCTCTTCCCTTATGGTGCTATCAGCCTTGTCGTCAATGCCGCAGGTGATATTGATTTTTTGATAGCTGCTGTAATGTGCGGTGGCAGAGCGAGCAGAATGCAACAAGTAGACATGGAAAAGCCACTCCTAAAAGTGGATGGTGTTGAAATGGTCGAGCGTGTAATTTCAGCCTTGGCAAGCTCAGACAGGTTTGACCGCATTGTCGCAGCAGTCTCGCCTAATACCCCGGGAACGATAAAGTTCCTGAAATCAAAAGCCATTGAGACAATTGAGACAGCTGGTGAGGGCTACTCGCAGGACTTATCATATCTGCTTTCGATATTAAAGCCACAAAAGGTCGTGGCAGTTCCAGGTGACATTCCACTATTAGATTCTCAGATCGTCAACGAAATTATTAGTGCCATAGATGACAGGCAAGAGCAAGAACCAGCAATTTCGATAATCCTTGAAAAAGGATTTGTAGAGGGGATCGGTGTGAAGCCAAGCATAGTATTGAATCAGTACTGTCATTCCGGCATCACGATATTCAACACAATGGTTGTTGGCGCTGAACCAGTAGAAGAACGCTATTTGGTCATGAACCGAAAAGAGATTGCGCTAAATGTGAATACGAAGGAAGAGCTAGAGCTGGCAGAAAAATTACTGGTCTAGCACCTCTAGAACTTTACCAAGGATTTTGGCCTTGCTGCCAGAGCGCTCTGCTAAAAGCTCGCCGCATGATTTGCAGCTTATGTTGTTGGTCGTGTGTGAAAATACTATTGTCTTTTCGCCGCATTTTGGGCATTGAACAGATAGAAATGAGCTTCTCGGCTTTGGCATCATCATGCTTTCCCGCTTCATGTCGCTGTCATCATATCTCCAGCTTACGAATCCTTAGACCTTGCTTCATCGTCTTGTACTGGCATGTTTTACAGGTGTAGCGTAAAGTCATTTTCTTGGTAGTCTTGGCAGTTCTCTTGAGCTCGGGGAATTTCTGGCCGCCGTACCCCTTCTTGTCCTCAGCATGCCTGCGAGCGCCTTCAGCCCCTGTCCTTTCCTTACCCCTCTTGTATAAGGCCAAGGTCTGGACACTATGAGTCTTACAACGGGGGCAGAACTTGCGCATCTCCTTCTGTATCTTCATAGAATATCTGTGCTTGCAGAGGGTAATTTAATGTATATATATTTAAGGAGCCTTTCTCTCAAGTTGTAACAGCAAATCTAATATACTAAGACTTACAAACCCTTGAACAGCATGATCCCGGGTTTCTTCGAATCCGTCATTGGACAGTCAATAGATCCAAGAGCATTTCCAGTATGGATACCCTTGGCTTTTGGGCTGGTCGTAGGACTAGCTTACGTAATTGCTTCGGCCGCCAGGCGCAGCCGCTAAAAACGGCGCCTAACCCTTTCTTTTTATAAAACAGCTTAATAGTTAGCATTGACTATGACTTTCATAATGGGAATCTTGCCGAATAATCTTGCTTCCTAGAAATACTCTAAAAGCCACTGCACTATCACTGACTGGTTTATTTGTTATTACTCGAGAAGAAAATTGAAAAGAAGGTTTACCCCATAAAAAGCGTATAATTATCAAAGATCTTTTTCTGTTCATTTAATGTAGAAATTTTAGATATTAAATAGTTTTTAAATATATTAAGCCCTCTGCAATTAATCCAGCTAACACGAAGTGGAGAGAGGAGAGAGTTATATGTGCATGCAGGTTTTAGCTGCCACTTCGTGAAGTCATCGAACGGTGTATTTTTATAGAATCCTTAGTCCATAACCTTCTTTTACTTTAGAACCTCTCTTCTGTTCTAGCATTATGATAATACCCTCATCCTCATGGGCTTCATCAATGACGCGCATAGGGCTAACTGCTATAACAGCAGCAATCGCTGTCATTCTTTTGACTGCCAATATCACGATAATTAACGCCCAACAACAAGAACAAGCGACCAGTCAAACGTCAGCAATTGAGGATGGGACAGCAGCAGGAGAAACAATGTTTCAAAGCACAACTGACAGCTTCCGAGTACATGTACCAGAAGGCTGGGCAATTCGGGATCTGAATAATACAGGCTCTGCATTGTTAGAAGAGACAAGACAAGGCTATGGAATATTAGCGCAACTCTGCCCAGAGGGAGAGCAACAGCAACAACAACCAGGAGTAGCAACAGCATCTACCAATGCTAGCGGCAGCATCAGTGACAATACACTCAGTTGTGATCCATCCGAAAATGATGTCATACACATTGTTCGCTATCCCGACTTAGACACTAGACTGTTATCTAATAATGTTACTTTCGACGACAACATGACAACTGACAATATTCTATCATACCACCTGCAAAAGCTTCAGGAAGTTGGTTACAGGAGCATCCAGCTTGTAAACAGTTCCGATACTACAATAAATGTTGCAAATCCACAGACAAACGAGACAATAGCAACAGTGCCAGCCAAGCTTGTAGAAATGACATACAGCACTAATTTTGCTCCAAATGAAATAAGAACAGGGTATTTCATTTCAACTGCTACAAATGCAACAACCCCTAACCCGGGAACAACAAAGGGATATAGTGTCTTTTATGAAGGCAATTCTACTACTGCTAATACTACTACTGCTACAACAACAGCAGCAGAAATAACAACAGCAACTGCAGCAGCACCCAG
>JAICHI010000050.1 GCA_025922735.1 Nitrososphaeraceae archaeon
AAGCACCATTTTAGTCTTACTAAATTTTTTGCTGGCTATGTTTTGTAATACTAAACAACATATGTCATACAAAGATTATAATGAAAGAGTAGAATATTATAAAAATGTGTTATATTTCATGGACTATATTAGTAAATTGTGGAAGCAGGATCGATTGCCTGTATGACAGGCTGGCTTGTCTGAATCGACCATATAAAGGATAGAATCAGAGTCACAGTCGACCAATATTTTGTATACTGGCTGGACGTTGCCAGATTCCTCACCTTTCATCCACAGTTTGTTGCGTGACGTACTCCAGAACCAAGCATTGCCTGTCGTGATGGTGTTGGCAAGGGCCTCCTTATTGACGTATGCTAGCATCAGAATGTCTTTGGTCTTTCTGTCCTGTACTACTACAGGCAGAAGACCCTTGCGCTTTTCAAAGTCGAGGTCGCTTAGCGATTTGGCGTTCATGCCCATTTGGCAATAGACAGGGACGGAAATAAATCTAGCCATTTGAAATTCAATAATAAATGGACAGACGATAAAAGAAGACTCTGCTGTGTCAACAGCAACTGAACAGAACAGGCAATTGTTCGCTGCTATTATGTGTCTCTTCTCGACCATGCAGTACAGACAGAGATATATTCCCCTTGTGTCAAGATGCTGTCAGCGAGGTGGGGAAGTCAGGTTATCCCGGCGGGCTCATAACCCGCAGAGCGGTTTCTACTTTTGCAAAATTGCAGGTGGCCGTAAGTTCAAATCAACCCCTCGCTACTACTTTTTTTCAAACAGGAATTTTGTCTTTTCAATGCCGTACCTCTGTAACGGCTTTGTCAAATGCCTGTGTGCTTTGGGTGTTGGGATGTATAATCCAGTTTTGATTCTACGCTCCTGCGGTATCAGAATCTTTTTTGTGTTGTGGTCTTTGTGCTTGCACCTGTCGCACTGATGGCCCTTATTTTTCCCCTCTGACTTCATACGCTTGCCACACATTTTGCACAATGGGTTCAATGTTTCATAAACAGGCGTAAGCTTGAGCACGCGCAAATATTCAACATTTAAAATTTTGGGGTGTTTGGTAGTTCCCTTTCTGACCCCGACACCAATTTCAATGACATCGCCCTCTTCAAGCTTGGCTGCGACATTGGCAAGTCCAGTTGGTTCATAGACCGCTGCCGGCATTTCTGCGCCATCCTGCTTGACTGTAAAAATGACGTGACCGCCTTCAATTGCATATGGCTTGCTACTAACCTTACACCCGATATATCCTGCTGTGTATGCTTTGACATTGGCAATCCTGATCTCATTTTGCAGGTGCATGTTCGTCCCTTGGTTTGAGCGAAAAACTGTCCAGCCCTCTAACTCTTCCTCTGGATGCAACGCAGGGAGTGCCGACTCAACTATATCTGGACTCTCGCCTCTTATGCCAAAGAAGACCGGATCTGGGCTATGCGGTGCAACCAACACGCGCCCCTGGTTTCGATCGTAATTGTTGAAAGTGTGGGGATAGGTGTCTATGCTAAACTTAATGACACTCTGCTTGTCTATTACACGCGGCCTGCCCCAGTTCTTCTCCTTTCTGTATGCAATTAGCTCAAAAGTATGATCGCCCTCCAGCAGACAACCCATAGCACCAATAGAGCCGACAAGTCCCTGCCCATTGCCAAAGGTAAAGTATTGAATGCCAGCGGCCTTGGCTACCTTTTCTGACATCTGTCTGCTCATTATGTCATACATTGCGAGCGCGCTAAAATCCCGAAGCTTTGTAGGCACATAGTCGCTTTCAAGGAATGCAATTGCGGGGTTAGCTCCACTGCCAATGGCGGAACCTTCTTCCACTGCCTGCCTGATATAGTCGATGACTCTGTCTGCAGCTTGCACTTTTAACCGCAGGCAAACTGCGCCATTACCCCTAGTTTTCCAAGGGATATTGGGATTAAGCCTTATCAACAATGGATAATCGACAAGCTTTGCGCCCTGTTTTTTCTTCAGATGTTCTACTACCTTGAATGCAAGATGCGTAGTGCACCTGCCCTCACGCGAGTCAGTGTCGTCAAATGCAACGTGGAGGGTGTGCATGACACCTCTGCTGTTGGTGCCGTAGTATATAGCCGTATAATTTGAGAGTTGTAACTTTTATCATAATCTGTGAGCTAGGGTCTAGCCATTCGGCCAGACAATGGGCTCAAACCAATGCCTTGTGCATTGAAGCATGTCTGGGATTGCTAAAGCTCGAGCAGGAATCTGTTTGCAAACAATAACAACAACCGCAAGTCATCATCATCATTATTCTCTTCTGGCGCGCTGATGGTAATAGAAGGCTCTGTTTTATCATCATCGTCTTTGAGAGAAAAAGAAGCAGAAAGAGAAAATGGTGAAGAAGATTAAGATTATCAGGATGATATATAGTATCTATCACTCGAATCTTAGAATAACAACGATTTGATAACTAATGCTAGATAACCAACTACTAAATGTAAGAAGAAGTCTCAAAACAGTTTGTTAATATTATGCCAACTAACTAACTAAGAAAGCTGAAGTTCCCTACTTGATTCTCTAATTCAAGAACATTTATAGCTTCCCTCTTTGTGAAACTAATTGGGATGGCGGAAGAGGTAAAGGAAAAAGAAAAAGAAGGGGTTAAACCAACAACGCCTGAAGAAGCTGCCAAAAAAGCAGCAGACGTAATAATAAAGCAACTTGAGAAAGAAATTGGTGGTAAGCCTATTCCCGACGAATTGAGGGAGAAGCATCTTGGATACAGAAACATCAAACATGTGAGGACATTTATAGAACAAAGGCGTGAGTACTATGCAAAGTTATTTCTCACACAATGTAAGCGTGATCTGAAACTTGAGATGATGGAAAAGGGCATAATACCAAGACCATCAAAACTAACATTAGGACAAATAGAGACAAAAAAAGCAGAAGTGGCAGACTACTACACTATCGATGAATCGACAATGATGCACTTATCAAAGAACTAAAAATGGTATGGCGAATATCTCAAGCAGAATTCGGGAAAGGCATAGGGGATTTGTGCTAGAGAGAAGAAATCTAACCGGCGCTTCCCACCTCATACGAAAAAGCCATAACCAATTATAGTTTGCCACTGGCATGCACTGAGCTAATGCTTCCTCTTCCTTGTATGTTTGAATTATATCGCTGTTATAAAAAGGGCGTAGTGTTTAAATAGTTTCAGCATGGATCGTTGGGTGAGTGAATTAGATGCCAGTCGCAATACTTCCTGATATTAGCGAACAACACTGCATCGGCTGTGCGCTCTGTGTAGAGATTTGCACTTCCCTCGGTCCAGATGTGCTCAGAGTAAAACCAGTCGAAGGATGGAAGAGAGGTAAAGCCTTCGTGTTCTATCCAGAAAGATGCATCTCTGATGGAGCATGTATTGGAGTTTGCCCCACAAAGGCAATCTTCTGGATGAGGCCGATGGACTACACGCCAGGACAACCAATCCCATTGAAGAAGTCAGGCCTTTTCACAAAGGGCTGGGAAGAAGGTTAGTCCCTTCAACAAACTCCTTTTTTTAATTTTTATTCTCTTCAATAAATTATTAATACAGTATTTGCTCGCCTATCATCCAGTTGGTCAACTGGGACGAAGAGATTAAGGGTCACCTCTTCTGGGTCTGGGGCGGAGAAGAAGGGCTTTTCAAGCGCGGCAAAGAGGGTATGCTAGTCGTCACGGACAGGCGTCTTGCCTTTATCATGAAGACAGACATGACCTATAAAATGCATGAAACCCATTCCATTAGACAGTTAAAGCGTTTTGAAGCAGGCGAAAACATCTTTCGGCCGGCTGAAGGCTACAAGTTAGAGCACCTCAAAAAAGACCTTGCCAAGAGCCCTGATAACCTCCATATTCCATTCAACCAGATTCTGGACGTCCTCTCCGAGGAAAAGGACTGGGGAACACTTCTTAAGGTGAAGATGAACCTTGGCTACAAAGCAAAGGTTTTCAAGTTCTCGATAGTGAAGGGGTGGGTAAAATATCCTGTAAAAGATCCACTTGAGTTTCAGCGCATGGATTGGAGACCGCTTATAAACTTGGTAAAAACATCGATTTAGATTTATTGCAATATTTGTGAGAGGAACTTATATGATTTATAAAAAGAAAGACAAGAAAATTCCATTCTGGCAATATGTATGAAGATAGTGGACCTAAAAGCTTCTTTACAAGAAGATCAAGTCGCTTGAAATGTCAAAGCTGTTTTTACGACTTGTACCGCAAGTATTGCCTGATACTCTTTGTCAAACAGGACACCTTTGCAAGGGCAATCTGTAAGATTGTCTCCTGAGATCTCTCCTACAGATAAAGGAATGCTTAACACCAGCATGATAGTGATTGCAAAGTAATATAATTAGGCAACCTGCTGCCTACTGTTCGCATATTGCTAAGAAAGCTATTCGTTGTAGGTGTCGGTCCTGGCTCGCCAAAGTATCTTACTGATGCGGCTAAAGAAGCCATTGCCAAATCACATTACATCGTAGGCTACAAGTATACGCTGTCGACGATCGAAGGTATTATTGACAAAAGCAGACAGCAAGTGTTTCAAGTCACAATGCAGATACAAGAAGACGTCTACCAGGACATTTACACGAAAATGAAGGATGGCGAGTACTGCACTGTACCTTTTACAGGCGATGCCAATTTCTCCGAATCGGAGGTTGTCGACAGGCTGCTGGAAATATTTGGGAGCGACAATGTTGAGGTGATTCCCGGTATCAGCTCCATCCAAGTGGCTGCCGCCAAGGCCCACGTCCCGACTGACAAGGCTTTCCTTGTTACCTTCCATGTGACAGACGACATCGAGCAGAAAAAGCAGGAAATGCTGCTGGCAGTTAGGCAGGGTAGGAGCGTAATACTGCTACCTAGACCTTGGCCAAGAGACAGATCAAGGCACTTTATGCAATCTGAAATTGCAAAATTCCTGCGTAAAAATGGTATCGACACTACTAAGCTAAAGGTTTGGGTCTTTGAGCATCTGACAACTGAAAAGGAAACAACATTCAGAGGCACAGCTGTCGAACTTGAGGGAAAGGAGTTCAGCGACCTGTCTGCTATGGTAGTAGATCAGACAAAGAGGCAAACATACCTCAATTTTTAGCCGGAGTTTAAATATTAAATTGGGCCTATTTTTTTGTGATGTCGTCAATACAAAACAAGTCTGTTGGTATTATGCAGGGCGAAGATAAAGGCCTAATCAGATATTGTGTTGAGTGTGGCGCAAAGATGCCTAAGTCACAGAAGATCTGTCCTGCATGTGGCGAAAGTCAATAACATCTCTTTATATCCTCTTTTTTTGTTATAAGATCTTAAAACCTTGGTTTAGATTATCTTAGTGAAACATCCCATGCTGCAGAGACGTTATTCATACTTGATGGGCATGTCATTTATCGAAACAACAACTATGTGATAATAGCGATATTGGCACCTGTAGTAGTGGCCAAAGCCAGTAAGGCTAGATCTCATTTCACTGGCACTCAAGAAGAAGTATCATTAGAAGGTCGATCTATGCAGGAATATAGTAGGTCAACAGGTGGAATCGTAACAACATATTCGCTCAGCCGATAAGTCTTAACGAAAAGTATGACATAATGAGAGACACAGCAAGCTGCCTAGAAGAGCCCTCATGATTCCACCGGATCTATGGCAATACTCGCGTCAAGACCGCCCAGTCGCTCTATTATCTGCCACTCTATCACTGCGGCTATAAACAACACCCCTATGGCAATACCCAGCTCTATCAGAGTCGGGATGGCATATTTACGCCAAGGCATTCTCTTAAGAAGGTAGTAGATTAGCATCGCGCTCCTTGACATCGCAAGGCCATAGACGAACACTTCCATGATGCCAAAGGGCGTTATCAGGAGGACAAGCGGCGAAACCTCACCTAGCATGGGCGACGAGCTTGCAAGCGCGCTGAAAATTGAGCCGGTGGCAAAACCAGAGAACGCCCCAAATGCTGAGCCTACTGCAGGTACAAACATTATCAGGGTGATTCGGACGTTGTTCAAAAAGATGCCATTCTGATCGATCCCCTCTATTTGCTTCGAGAACTCACGCGTCAATGTCTCGGCTTCCTCCTCGTTCATGGGTACTGCCGCTCCCGTGGAATAGGCAATCAGAAATGCAGCTGCACCAAACGCAAGATAGATGAGGCGCCGCTTGCTGACCTTAAAACGCAACAGGAATGGTTGAATGTGGTATTGTATAATTAGTTTTGTCATCCTCCAAACCCCCTTAGTTCAGCTTTGTCTTTTTATGTATGTTGAACATAACAATAGCGGTGAACCATTCCGCAGCGACAACAAGTGCAGGAAATACTGTTTTTCCGCAGTTCTTTGCAATTGGTAATGATCCTATAGACTTTGTGGTTCAGGATATTGCGGTAATCATGATAGTCGCGGCAATAATGCTTGCGATCACATTCAAGCTGAAGCAGCCTATGGTCATAGGCTATATCATTGCAGGCATGATAATTGGGCCCTATACTCCACCTTTCAACCTTATCAGGAGTCCAGAGACTCTAAATCTCTTTGCAGAGCTAGGCATAATCATGCTACTCTTTGTCACTGGTACTGAATTCCCTATAGCCAAACTCCGCTCGGTGGGCAGGATATCCATAGTTGCTGCTCTTGCAGAAGTGTTAGGAACGCTCTTGATAGTGTTCTTTATAGCTCAAAGCCTTGGGTTCCACTTTTATGATTCTCTCTTTCTTGCCTTGGCGCTATCAATTACTAGCACCGTAATCACGATCAGGATACTGGAGGATGTCGGCCTAATACGCGATAAGTCGTCTACGCTCATTCTTGGGATGCTGATAGTCGAGGACATAATTGCCATCAGCGCTCTTGGCATCTTGCAATCCTTTGTTGCAACTGGCGGTAACATGTCCATTGTGAATGTCGCCATCGTCCTTGGAATAGTGGGCGGCTTTATTGGTGGCGTAATCATAATAGGCAGCAAGTTCGTCCCCCGGATAATAGATCGGGCCGGAAAGACAAACGATTATGCGCTGCTCCTGATAACGATCCTCAGCATCGCCTTTGGGCTGTCCTTCCTTGCAAATGGCCTTGGCATGTCTGTAGTGGTTGGTGCCTTTCTTGCAGGCGTACTTGTCGCCGAGAGCAGGAGTGCGGCAGTGGCAAGGATAATCACAATTCCGTTACGAGATATGTTTGCAGCGCTATTCTTCATATCAATAGGGGCGCTCATGAATGTGTCGCTGATCCCTGCATTCATAATTCCTGCCATAATTCTCATACTGACCTCCTTTGCCTCAAAGCTCTTGATAGTCACTGGCATTTTGGTAAGAGCGCGCTATGACAGCACAACTGCGCTTAGGGCTGGCCTTGGAATGTCGGCTACCAAGGGAGAAGTCTCATTGATTGTTGCCAAGGGCGGGCAGGATGTAAACGCCATCAGTCCTTCTATTCTGCCACTGCTTGGTGTAGTCACAATAGTGACCACGTTTATAGGACCATTCATTATAAAGGTCGGAAGTCGATTCAAGCTAACTGAGCCTACTGAAGCAGATGCAAAGAAAGAAAAAGAAGAAGAAGAAAGTTAGTCGCCGAAAATTTTTTCGGCAGATCAACACAACTGCAATTGATCCTACAAACGTTGCAGACTAGCATAAGTAGTAGTGGAAGCAGTAGATGTGCAAGGTGCAATGTTGGTGTCAGAATTTGAAGTAATAATTTTACTGATTCTAGTTTCTGCCATCGTG